>JAJDDS010000650.1 GCA_029260195.1 Phycisphaerae bacterium | reverse complement strand
CGCGCCGGCATCGATCGCCATGCGCGCACCCCCCGGTGTCGCCTGGACCCGCGTCACGACGCCGGTGTGTCGAATAATGCCGGTAAACATGGTCGAAAAATCCCGTTCGGGTCGGACGGTGCGGCGGCTCGCGTCGCGGTGGGCTACCGTCCGTCGTCTGTGGCGTCCCCGTTCCCGTCGCTGTCGGTTCCGTCAATCGCGTTGTCGTCGGTACCGTCGCTGGGTGGCGTCGTTGCCGGCGTGCTTCCCAGCCCGTCCTCGACAATCGCCGTGATGAGCGCTTCGCTGCGTAGTTCCAGGTCACGAAGCGCGTCCTCCACCTCGTCGGCGAGCAAATCGGTGTCGCTCGTGATATCCTCGATATCCTCGAAGAACAGCGCACTCCCGTCGGCCGCGGTGGCTTGGTTGGGGAAGAGCGTACGTTCCACTTCGATCAGGCCGCATCCACACAGCGTTGGCGCCGTCGCCGCCGCCCACGTCGCAATTCGTCGGGTCGCGTATATCATGCCCATGTCACTCCTCTCGATCATCGCGGCGTGCCGCCGCAGGCCACCGTCGGGCGCATTGTAATGTCGACCAGTTGTCACGGCAAAGTTGGGTGATTCCGGTCCCTGGGGCGTATCTGCGCCGGGTGTCGGGGTTCGGCGATCCTCCCACGGGTACCGGTTGACACATCCGGGCGCCGAAGCCAGGATCGAGCAGTGATGAAAAACTACGTGACCCACTTGGAATCCGCCATCGATGGGACCGTGCTGTCCTCCGATTGCGCGCGGACGACGCACGCCGGTCGCCCGCTTTGGGTACGGTATGACCTCGCCGCCGTCGCGCGCGATTGTCATCCCGGGATGTTGCGCGATCGCGCTCCGACGATGTGGCGATATCGCGAGCTTCTTCCCATCAGCGACCCATCGCACATCGTGACCCTGGGGGAAGGGATGACTCCGTTGCTTCCCACGCCGCGGTTGGGCGACGCGCTGGGACTCTCCGATCTGTGGATCAAGGACGAATCGCAAATGCCGACGGGCTCGTTCAAGGCGAGGGGGATGGCCATGGCGGTGAGCATGGCGCGGCGGTTCGAGTTGAGTCGTTTCGCGGCGCCGACGGCGGGGAACGCCGGCGGGGCGCTCGCGGCCTATGGCGCGCGAGCCGGTGCGGTAGTGTTCGTCTTCATGCCCGACGACACGCCCGTCATCAACCAGGTGGAATGCGCGCTGGCTGGTGCGAAGACGTTTCTGGTCAATGGGTTGATTACCGACTGCGGGCGCATCGTGCGTGAGGGGATCGACGCTATGGAGTGGTTTGACTTCTCCACGTTGAAAGAACCGTATCGGCTCGAGGGCAAGAAAACGATGGGGCTTGAACTAGCGGAGCAGTTAGACTGGGCTCTTCCCGACGTGATCCTGTACCCCACCGGCGGCGGGACCGGACTGATCGGCATGTGGAAGGCGTTCGCCGAGTTGGCCGAGTTGGGATGGCTGCGAACCGACCGCCGACCGCGCATGGTCAGTGTTCAGTCCGACGGCTGCGCTCCGATCGCACGAGCGTTCGATCAAGGCGCGCGATTCGCCGCACCGTGGGAAAACGCCGCGACCTGTGCGTCCGGCCTCCGGGTTCCCGCAGCCGTTGGTGATTTCATGATCCTCGACGCTGTCCGCGAGAGCGGTGGCTGCGCCGTCGCAGTACCGGAGGCAGAGCTCACTCGCGCGATGCAGCGCGCCACCGCGCTCGAGGGCGTCCCGGTCTGTCCCGAGACGGCCGCCTGCATTCTGGCCGCCGAGCGACTCGCCGCCGATGGCTGGCTGAAATCGGACGAACGCGTCGTCATTTTCAACACCGGCGCCGCGCAGAAGTACGGGGACATCGCCGCGGTGGACACCCGAACCATTGATGTCCGCACTCCGGTGGACTATGCGTCGCTGGCGTAGAGGCGCGACCGGCGCGATCTACTGACGGCGCTCGCGGCGTGGATCTTTCACCCGCGATGTCCCGGGCATCGGGGGTGCGCGGGATCGGCGCGCCGTCGCTCCCGATGTTGCTGGATCAAGGGGCGAACCTGCCGATATGGGTAGGTGTCGGCGCGGGGTCGGGCGGCGCGCGTCATTTCGTACGACGGAACCGATAGCGGGTCTTCGCGGGGCTTGAATCGTCGGATGGACGGGGTTAGCGTAGCTGCGTCCGGGGAGCACGGCGGGCTGAGAAGGTGGAGTGGTTGTTTGCGAAAGCCGCCAGCGGATGGCGGACGGGCGCGTAACGTGAGGAGCGACGATGTCAGGCACGAGACTGATCGACGAGCTTTGTATCAACACGATCCGCACGCTGTGCATGGACGCGGTGCAAAAGGCGAATAGCGGTCATCCGGGGGCGCCGATGGGGATGGCGCCGGCGATGTACGTATTATGGGACCGGTTTCTGCGACACGATCCGTCGCAGCCGGAGTTTCCGAACCGCGATCGGTTCGTGCTGTCGATGGGACACGCGTCGACACTGCTGTACAGCACGCTGCATCTGACGGGGTACGACATCACGCTGGATGATCTGAAAGCGTTTCGCCAACTGGGGAGCCAATGCGCCGGGCATCC
>JAJDDS010000649.1 GCA_029260195.1 Phycisphaerae bacterium | reverse complement strand
ACTGAGTCCCGCCGCATCGACCCATCCACGCGACAGAAACTGTCACCGGTCAGGGGTGTCAGAATCTGGCACTCGTCCATCTTTGCTTCAGAACATCACGCGATATAGCCGTTGTGTCCGACGATCGCGATCGAGTCTGTCCGTGTCTCGCTTGACGCAGAGATGACGCGGATCCGCCATCAGAATTCCGCAAAAGGAGAATGCCATGGAATCACCGCTGCATCTGCTGATACCCGGAAAACCGGTGAGCTTTCAGTCCAACCGAACAGTTGTGCGCGCCTGGAAAGAGAAAGTCGCCTCAATTGCTCGCGCGAAGGTGTCCAGTGTCAACACGGACCACGAAATGGCGGTCAGTATCACCCATTTCTACCGACGACCACCGCGGTTCGACGCCGACAACATGGCCAAACCCATCTGCGACGCACTGAACACCATCGTCTATCACGATGACAGTCAAATTGTCGAGCGTGTGGCTCGTCGCATCCCGATCAGTCGCGCTTTTGACCTCTGGCGCATGCCTCCCGAGTTGGCGCTCGCGCTATGTAAGGGCGAGGACTTCGTCTTCATCCGAGTGATCCCGATCCGTGCCGTCACCTTGGCTGCCATCTGGCAACGCGCGCAACGTGTCTGGGCTTAGCGTCGCCCGGCGGCGCCGGCGAGCCTATTCCCCATAACGCGCGATGATCTCTTCTTTCGATTTCGAGAGGATCTCATGTTTGCGCCCGACTTTCGTAAACCCATCCACCGCCCGATCGACCTGCTCCTCCGTGTGCCCCGCCGAGAGTTGCACGCGAATGCGCGCCTGCCCCTTACCCACCACCGGATAGTAGAACCCGATGACGTAGATCCCTTCGTCGTAAAGATCGTGCGCGATCGTCTGACTCAGTTTCGCGTTGTACAGCATGATGGGCACGATCGGATGCGCGCCGGGGCGAATGTCGAAACCGGCTGCGCTCATCGAACCGCGAAACCGCGCGGTGTTCGACGCCAGCCGATCCCGGAGCTCGGTGGATTCAGTCAGAAGGTCAATCGCCCGGATAGTGGCAGCCACGATCACCGGCGAAAGCGAGTTCGAGAATAGGTAAGGGCGCGACCGCTGCCGCAACATCCCGATGATCTCCTTACGCCCCGACGTGCAGCCGCCCGACGCCCCGCCGAGGGCCTTTCCGAACGTCGTTGTTATGATGTCCACGCGGCCCATCACGCCGCAATGCTCATGCGTGCCGCGTCCTTTCGCGCCGAGAAACCCCGTGCAATGCGAGTCGTCGACCATCACCAGCGCGTCGTGTTTCTCCGCCAGATCGCAGATCCCGCCCAGATTTGCGATGTCCCCGTCCATACTAAAAGCACCGTCCGTCGCGATCAGCCGATATCGCGCGCCGGCGTGCTCGATCAAACGCGCCTCCAGGTCGGCCATGTCCGAGTGCTTGTAGATCGACCGCTTGGCCTTGCACAGGCGGATGCCGTCGATGATCGACGCGTGGTTGAGTTCATCCGGAATCACCGCGTCCTGCGCCGTCAGCAGCGTCTCGAACAACCCGCCGTTGGCATCAAAACACGACGTGTACAGGATCGTGTCCTCGGTCCCCAGAAAATCCGAGACTTTCCGCTCCAGTTCATCGTGAATGTCCTGCGTCCCGCAAATGAACCGCACGCTCGACAGGCCGTACCCCCGCCGATCGAGCACCTCCCGCGCGGCTTCCAGTAGTTCCGGGTGCGACGACAGGCCGAGGTAGTTGTTCGCGCAGAAATTGATCACCTCCCGCGCCGCAGCCCCGCGCGGATGCTCGACGTTGATATCGGCCGACTGCCGAGACACGATCACCCGCTCTTCTTTGAATAGGCCCGCTTCGCGAATATTGGCGAGTTCCTTCTGTAGATCGTCTTTGATCCGCCCGTACATGCCAAGCTCCTCAGTGCGTCCCGCGTTGACCGGGTGATCCGACACCCGCCGTCGCCAGCCCCGCGAGCGTATCGTAACCCCGCCATCGCCGCCGATCCAGATCCACGCCGTGGCGTACGCGGGCTCGTGTGCATCCTGTATTGGACGGCGATTCAGTCGGCACACGCGGATCAAGGGTTCGTCGGGCTCGGCAACGCGGGTCTTGCCATTCCCGGCGACCCTTTGTCATTCCGAGCGCAACGAGGAATCTTGCTGACACTCCATTCGCGGCTAGATTCCTCGCTGCGCTCGGTATGACAGGTCACGACGCATGCGATTGATGCACGCCCCCGCCACCCGAATCGGGATGCACGCCACAGGCTGGCCGAGTGCGACCCGGCGCGATATAAAGCGAGCCGTTCGAGGGGCCGGACCGCCGCGGAACGCACCGCCCAGCAGGTGCCGCCGACGGCTGGGCATGTGAAAACAGGAGCGTCAATCGCACATCGACGCAAGTCGAAGGAGACCGAGCATGAACCGTTACCGAATCGCCAGTCTGTCGTTGATCGCAACCGCCATCGCCGCCACGGGAGTCATCTGGACCGCGGATCGAAACTCCGCCGACGCCCACTGCCAAGTCCCGTGCGGAATCTACGACGACGCCGGGCGAATCAAGCAAATCAAGGAAGACGCCACCACCATCGCCAAGGCGGTCACCAAGATCAACGAATTGGCGGGTAGTCACGATGCGCAAGGCATGAACCAAGCCATCCGCTGGGTCGTCACGAAGGAAGCGCACGCCTCGAACGTCATCGAGACCGTCTCCCTCTATTTCCTCACTCAGAAAGTGAAACCCGTCGCCCCCGGCGGCGACGGACACGATGCCTATCTCAAATCCCTCGCCGACCACCACGCGGTCATGTCCGCCGCGATGAAGACCAAGCAATCCGTCGACCCAGCCGCTGTCGCCACCCTGAACAAAGCCATCGATCGCTTGGCTGCGCACTACTAAGCCGAGCCGTAAGCCGACAACGAATCGTCCCCAGGGAGATATCCAGCGAAGCCCGCGGACGCATCCCGTGGGCTTCGTCACTTGCACGCCGGAGACTCGCTCCGTCGCCCGTCCTTCGTTTCAAAACGTTCGACTTCCCCTTTCCCAACGGCAGACCACAGGGTAATGCTTCCGAATACGCGACGACTCTCCGATCAGAGCCGTGACCGTCAGGGAGCGGTTTCGGGGACACTGGACGGTACCGCTTCCTCACGGGCGCGGCTCTAAAGAAACGCCATCCGCGCGAGGCACTACCACTAGCCGTCAAGTTGAAACTCGCACCCCACGAGAAACCCGTGGTCCATCTGCTTCACGTGGCGGACCCGCGCCGGAATCGACGGGCATCCCCGGTCATGCCAGAAGAGCCTGACAAGTACCATCGTGCCCGGGTCAAACTCCTCAACCGCCAGGAACGCCAGCCCCAAATCCGTCGCGTTGTGCAACGCCACCGCGACGCCTGCTGCCTCCGACGAATCCGACCCGCGCGACACGAACATCGGCCACGAGCGGTGATGACGCTGCTTCGATCGGCGGCGCGGTTCGCGATCGCACTCGCTCCGCTGCTTCGCCGCATCCAAGAACCGGCTGATCAGCTCGCGCCGCTCCTCTGCAAGCCCGGCGGCTACATGTTGTCCGAGATTGGTCATGGCACCCCCTGCCAATAGCTCTACGATTCCGCCGCCTCCGAAGCCAAGCCCGTGGTTCTCGGTCGTGGGAAACACCCGGACACGGCACGCCGGCGTTCGCGGAAGAACCGGCACCCGGTCCCGTAACACCTTGATTCTGGCGTCCGGATCGGCCACACTGAGTGCTGGAGGGTCGCCATCACCGTGCGGAACGCGCCCCGCGGGTAGGCACGATCAATTTGGACACCGGATTCAGGTCCGCCGAAACGACAGCGGAGGTGGGTCCGGCTCGGGAGGCGAAGTGATGCGGCGTAAGATCGGGGAAAAGCGCGTGGCGGAATCAACCGGTATTGGCTGTTGCGGCCGGGGGGATCCCGCCTCGCACCGAACGGTGACGCGCCGCGTGCATCGCTTCAGTGTTCCGAATGCGATGTGCGTCGTGTTGCTCGCGTTGGCGACGGTCGCCCGCGCGGGGACGTTCACTGTCGACATTGAGCGCACCGACGGCGGTACCGTCGTCATCCCGGGCGAGTCGGTTGAGTACGTGATCCGCGGGACGCTGAGCAATGAAGACGCCAATCTCGGGCTCGCGTTGTTCCTCTACAATCTCCAGGTCGCCTCCGCCGGTCTCTCACCGATCAATCTGCAATTAGCGGTGACGCAGGATCACCCGGACGGCGACATGAACTTGTTCGATGTGCTGTTGGGTGGTTACAGCGGCGACTACAACGGCACGCCCATTGGCGACGAATTGCATCAGTGCGGCGGCGCTCAGAACACGATTCAGAACGACCCCGGCGCCCCGCCGTTCCTGCCGTTCCCGTTCGGCGCGGTCGTGCAGAGCGTCGCCCACGGCGCGGGGGCTATCTTCCACGAAGGAACCCTGACCCCCCCGATCGACGCCGCCCCAGGCCAGTACACCTTCCAGATCGTTCCCGGTTCGCTGATTGGCAATCAGATCAATAGTTTTGACGGAGTGTCCTACCTCGTCGCCCCCACCGTTCCCGTCATCGGCGCCGCCCTCACCTTCCAGTTCGGCTGCAGTGGCAATCAAGACTGCGGCGCCGGTCAGACCTGCGATGTGGTCACCGGTCTGTGCTCCGGCGTCCCCATCCCCACCGTCTCCGAATGGGGCGTCGTCGTGATGAGCTTGCTGCTTCTGTCAGCCGGGACAATCGTGTTCTCTCCCCGCCGCGCCAACGCGAGCGCGTGATTCGCGGATTCTGCGTTTGATGCTCAGCGACCGCGGCGCCTCAACGCCACCAGCCCGCCGAACAACAACAGTCCGACGCTCGAGGGCTCTGGGATGATCGACACGCCCGTGATCGTCGGCGGCGGGTTCACCACGAATCCGACACTCGCGCTCGTCGCGAGGAGGAAGTTGAGATTCACCTGATTGAGCGGAATGTCCACCGTCCCCGTCTCGATACTGAAATCGACCCGACCGTCGATGCTCCCGTCGAGGATCGGCCCGAAGTCAGCGACCCCCGGATTGTCGAAGTTCCACGGGCTACCCTCGACCTCCCACGAATTCGACGGGTCCAGATTCAATAGCCCTACGTGGGTACCGAACGAAGACGTCTCCGCATGACCCAACAGCGTGTTACCATCGTACAGATCGGCACTTCGCGTCGTGTATGCGTCCAGCACATTGATCAGCCCGAAGTTCAATCGCATCACATCCGGTGGAAAGGGGATAAAGTTATTGTCCACCGTGAACTCGACACGCATAACCTCCCCGGCGTTCAGAATGTCCGCGTTCGCCGGACCGACCGACCAGCCGGTCAACAGCATCAAACACACACCAAGTCGCCACTGCATCATGTCGTCCTCCTCCGATGCCGCCGGCGCACCGAGACCGGCGACCGGGCATCAAGACAATGGGTTGTCGACATCAGCCGGTGAGACATGCACCGCGCGCGGCGATCAGAACACAAAAAAAGAGTGCGCGCCTCGACGGCCACACTCTCTCTCATCTACCCAATCATTCCCACGGTGAGTCGACCGCCGACGGCCGCCGCTCACAGCCCTCAGCCTACCCAGCCGCCACCCCGAATGTCAAGCCGGGCCGTCGAATCGTAAAAAAATGCGAGAAACCACCGCGGCGCGGGCTCGGAGCGCGGGGCGGCTGGCGGGGTGAATCCCTCTGTGGTACCTCTACCGGTGCGTCGGGTTCATGCACCGCCCCGGGAGTACACCATGCGTCGCGGCCTTTCCATCATCGTCGTCCCACGCGCGGTGCGCGAACAACACCACCACCATGACTGATCCATCCCCACCCGTCATCGACTTCGACCTGACGTGCAGCCAATGCGGCGGCGGTCTGCGCGGAACGGCGGCGAATGAGACGTGCCCGGGGTGCGATCGCGCGGTGACGTGGTCGATCGACTTTGACGCATTGGACCCGGACGGTCGGCAGGTCGCCAAGGACGCCGCGTGCGTTTCCTGCGGATACAACCTGCGCGGGCTGTCCCCCGGCGGGCGTTGTCCCGAATGCGCCCATCCTATCGTCGCGTCCATTCGCCCCACGGATCTGCTCCTCGGGGACCCGGATTGCTTGCGGCGGGTCCGCCGTGGCGTGCGCCAACTCATTTTTGCCCTCGTCATGCCTTTTGGGGCCATCTTGGTAACGCTGCTTCCGTTCGGGATAAGACGGTCCGAATGGGACCTGTTGACATTGGCGGTATTGGTCATTGTGGGGTCCATCGTGGTCGGGGCGATCAACGCGACCACGCTCGAGCCGGTCCCCCGAGCGCCTCCCGTTTCGCGCGCAGCGCGAGTTAGCGCGCGTATCTTCGTGGCGATCTTCCTGTCGGCGCTGCTTCTTAAGATGTTTGGACCCGCGCCGAATCACCTTCCCTGGGCCTTCTTCCGACGCGCTGGCTTCTGCGTAGGATGCGGCGCGATGGGTCTAGCGTGCGTGGTGTTCTGCCTGCGGCCCTTGGCACTGCGCGCGAACAGGGCGAACTTGTCCCGGCTCATGACACAGATGTTCTACGTGGGTGTGTTCCTTGCGTGCGTAACCGTGGCTTGGGCGATGCTCCTTGGACGAGGGTGGAGAATCGGAATGGGAATCGTCGGACCGTCCATTCCCGTGACGATACTGAGAACTGCGGTCAACATCCTGTGGCCCTGTTTCTACTTTCTGACGCTGGTCGCCCTCTTTCAATACAACAGCCTGCTGACCGATGCGCTAAATCGCATCGTGGCGCCGTTGCCAACGGTGAAACGTCCATGATTGAGAATCTTCAGGACTACATCGGTCCGGCGGCGGGGGTGGGGACATCCGTGATGTGGACGTTCTGCATGCTGTTCTTTACGGCTGCGGGGAAACGGCTGGGGTCAGTCGTGGTGAACGTCTCGCGGATCTTCATGGCCATCGTGCTCCTGGGGGTGACGCATCGGCTGCTGGCGGGACAGTGGATTCCCGAGACGTTGGGTCGGCAGGTGTTGTTCCTTGCGTTGTCCGGGGTGATCGGGCTGACCATTGGGGATCAGGCGCTGTTCACCGCGTTCGTCGACATCGGCCCGCGACTGTCCGCGCTCATCATGACCACCTCGCCGCTGTTCGCAGCGATCTTCGGGTGGGTGTTTCTCGGGGAATCGTTGCATGGGCTGGCGCTGACCGGGATGGCGCTGACGCTGGGCGGGGTCGCGTGGGTGGTGGCGGAGCGCCCGCCGACGGTGATCGGTGAGACCATGCCTCATCGAGCGCGCGGGATCTTTCTCGCGCTGGTCGGCGCAGCCTGTCAAGCGGGCGGATTGCTGTTGAGCAAGCAAGGGATGGGGCATGGCTGGCTGGAAGAGGGTCAACGCATGTCACCCCAGGCAGCCACGCTGATTCGGATGACGTTCGCCGGGCTGGGGACGCTGCCGATCATCCTGTACTGCTGGCGTCGCGGCGTGGGCGGGGCATCGGGCGGCGCGGTGCGATGGTGGTCGTCACCGACGGTGCGTGCGGGGATCGGGTTCACCTGCTGCGGCGCGGTCGCGGGGCCGTTCCTGGGCGTCTGGATGTCGTTGGTGGCGAGTGACCGGGCGCCGCTGGGGATCGCACAGACGCTGTGCTCGCTGACGCCGATTTTCCTGCTACCGGCGACCGCGATGATCCACAAGGAGCGGATCACAGCCCGGGCGGTTCTGGGGGCGTTGATCGCGGTGGCGGGGTCGGCGCTGCTGTTCGTCAAGCTGTGACCGGAAGTGTCACGCATTGACACTTAGTGTCACGCATTGCCACTCAGGGTCACGTATTGGCACTATTGGGGCGAAGCAGGATCGAAGGGGTCCGCCTGGTGAAGAAACTCGACCAGATTGACGAATCCGTCGCCGTCGTCGTCGCGCATGGCGTCGGACGGGTCGGTCGGGTCGAGGCCGACGGAGCGTTCCCAGTCGTCCGGCGCCAAATCGCCGTCAGCGTCTTCATAGGGCGGTCCGGCTGCGAGAAGATCGAACGTCTCGACGGACTTCGCGGCGCGGGTGCTCGGCGGGTCGCAGGCGCAGCCCAGGAGCTGTGTGAATACGAAGATTTCGTTGCCGAAGAGTCCGACGGCGGCGGCGTAGACGAACGCGAAGGAATCGCAGAGGGCGAGTTGCGGGTCGTCAGCGTTGAAGGTCTCTGAACAGACGAACTGCATGTTCATGAGGAAGTCATTGTCGCACCGGGTCTTCGTTATCCCGCAGTCGCGATAGCAGAGGTCGTGGGCATCGCAGGCTGGGATGAAACAGGCGTCGGGAAGCGGGCATTCCGGGACGACCGCGCCGAGGATCCCGGCGGGACCGCAGCCGTTCGGCGGGCGTGCGCACGTGGCTTCGCCCAGCCGGGGCAGGACGAGGACGCCGTCGCGTACCAGTTGCTCGACGGTGCATCCGCCTCCGGCGAGAAGGAAGAACGCGGCGGCAATGAATGAGTGACAACGTATGGCACGCTTGATATGCATCGGGAGCTCCACTCGCGATTCTGTCGTCCGACCCGTGTCCCGGCATCGTAAGTAGGCGCCGTCCGCGACGCAACCCGCGCTCCGCGGACGGACGGATTGACTCGCCCCACCGCGTGGGATACCTTGGCTTCTCGCACGAACGACTGATCGACGCCATAGCGCGCGGCGACCCCGCAGGTAACCATGCCGATCCACACGACAGCCATCATTGACGAGCGAGCCGAGATTCATGACACCGCGGACATCGGGCCGTATGTGGTGATCGACGGACAGGTGCGCGTGGGCGCGCGGACGCGGGTCTCTCCGTACGCGTATCTGTCCGGATGGACGGAGATTGGCGAGGACTGCGAAATCCACCCCGGCGCGGTAGTCGGACATCCGCCCCAGGACCTTGCGTACTCGGGGGCTGAGACATATTGCCGGATCGGGAACGGGACCATCCTCCGGGAGGGCGTATCAGTGCACCGTGGGACGGATCCGGGGACCGCCACGGTAATCGGCGAGCGGTGCTTTTTGATGGGAACGGCGCACGTGGGACACAACTGCGTGGTCGGGGATGATGTCAAGATCGCGAACGGCGCGATGCTCGGCGGGCATGTGTCCGTGGGGCGCGGAACATTTCTCGGCGGGAACGCAGGAGTGCATCAGTTCGTGCGGATCGGCGATTTGGCGATGATCGCGGGGATGGCGCGGGTCGTGATGGACGTTCCGCCCTACTGCATGACGGACGCCGAAGGCAAGTGCGGTGGGGTGAACGCCGTGGGGATGCGTCGCGGTGATTTCAGCCGGGAAGAGCGTGACGACGTCAAGCGCGCACTCAGAATTCTCTACCGGTCGGGGCTGGCGTTCGGTGATGCGGTTGAGCGCCTGTCCGGCGACGTCGAGACAGAGGCTGGCCGCCGCGTGTTGGAGTTCGTGCGAACGCCCGGGCGGCGCGGGATTGTCGGGGCAAGCAGGACAGCGGGGACGTAGAAGGACGCAAGACGGAGCCTCGTACATGGCGCGGCTCGCGCGGGTCGAACACCGTTACTCCCACGGCGCGTTGATCGCATTCGCGTCTAACTGATGCGACAAGACGGGTGCCCCGTGGACGTCACGAATTTCGAGGCGGATTTCCGGCGACGGGTGACTCCAGTCGACCACGATCATCCCGAAATTGTCCGACCGTATCTTCTCACCGACGCGATGACGGTTCGGTTCGTCGGACAGGCGCGGCAGAGCGCAGTTCAGACCGCTGGACGTCAGGTCGTAGAGCAAGTAGTCCACTGCGTCCGATTTCGCCGATAGCTCGGCTGCGTGACGATCACCACTGATGAAGATGACGCGTTGCGCCCCAGTATCACGAATAGCCTCAAACAGCCGATCCCGTTCGTGCGGCAAGTTCGCCCACTTCTCCCATCCGTGGTCCTCAGCCAGCACCTGGATTCCAGAGGCGATGATCCGCAGATCGGCGGGTAGTCGCAGTTGCCGCTCAAACCAACGCCACTGCTCCTCCCCCAGCATGGTCACCGTCGGGTCCGGGTTGGGGACGTAGGGTCCGACGCCCGACTCGCGAACGTCGCGCCGGGTAAGCGGGCCGCGAAAGTAACGCGTGTCCAGCAGGATTATCTGCGTACGCTCCCCCGGTGGACCGAACATCCGCGCATGGTACAGCCCGCGCCGCACCCGCCGTTCCGAATCAGCGCTGACGTCGAACGCGTCGAGAAAAACGCGCTGCGCCTCGTCGCGTAGCCGATTCCCTGCCCCGCCGTCGTCCATCCCGTAGTCGTGATCGTCCCACACGGCGAGGATCGGGCACGAATCCGCCAGCCTCCGGTACCCCCCCACCGCACGAAGCTTCGAAAACGCCGCCCGTATGAATCCGATGCCCTGCCCGTCCGCGTATACCGCATCCCCGATGAATAGGAACACGTCCGGATTCGCCCCGACCACCGCCTCCCAGATCGGCTGCGGGCGGTCTTGCTTCGCGCACGAACCGAAGGCGATCCGGCGCAACGCCGGACCCGCCCCACCGCTCGCGCAGCCCGTCGTGCCGAGCGCGAGAACCACGATCAAGATTGCTGCCCGTGTAGAACGCATCATGCCCACCGGCGGTGACCGGTTCCTTCGGACCACGACTACCCCACCGACCCACCGCGCGTCAACGGTACATTCGCGCCACGCGCCTTGCGTGCCCCCGGTCCGGTTGACTACACTGCCCCCGCAAACGCTCGGGGCCGACGCGACGGCTTCGCGATAATACTCCGGTGAAGAGGATGAAACGTTGACGAACTACTTCCTGACGATCCTGACGGCGATGATCAGCCTCGGCGATGACGACACGATGTCGCGGCCGCGGTTGGAGAAGATGCTGGCCGACGGCGACACGCAGTGGATCGTCCAGACCTTCCGCCGCAACGCCGACGGCGTGCTCCCGTTCGTCGATCAATACCTCGAAGGCGGACTCAAGATCATCGAGGACGGCGGCGACGCCGACAAAGCCGTCGAGTCGTTCCGTACCGGCCTGAAGTTCGCCAAGTCAGCCGACGAAGCCTTTCAGGAGGTGATCTTCGGCGAATACGCCGCGTCGTTCGGCAGTTGGAGCGCCGTCGAGCAAAACCGGTTTCGCGCCGGACAGGCTGCCTTTCGCGCCGGGCGCGAAGCCGCCGACGATCCAGCCGCAGCCCTGGCCCTCTTCGAGAGGAGCTTGGCGCTGGCTGAACCGCTGGGCGACTCGTGGGGGACAGCCATGGCGTATATGGGCATCGCACAAAGCCACATGGCGCTTGATGCACACGAGGACGCCAAGAAGGCGGGCATGAAAGCCGCCGAGTTCAACGGACGCCTGCGTCTGCGAGTCACGCACATTCGCGCGCGACTCCTCAGCGGGCTGGCCAACGCCGGACTGGGCAAACCCGCCTCCGGGCGCGGACACTTGCGAATCGCGTGGGACCAGCTGCGCGAAGGAGAC
>JAJDDS010000648.1 GCA_029260195.1 Phycisphaerae bacterium | reverse complement strand
GTTGCCGATTGAACGCCGCCTCGCGGGCCGCCACGTCGGCGCCGGCGCCGAAGTCATCCCAGATCGCCCGCAGCAGAACGAACACCACTTCCCGCGGACCGGCGTTCGGATCGAGCGTAAGCCCCTGATCGACGACCGTTCCAACCACGTGATTCCGCACCTGCTTGCCCGCGGTCCGCCCCCGGTCGTTGCACCCAGCCGTCGCAAGCGCGACCGCGCACACAGTGGCCGAGAACCCGATCCCCACCCTCGCCAGCCGTTTCCCGTTCGTGATGATTCGCATAGCCAAGTCAGTGTAGTTGCCTCCGCCCAGATTGCAATCGGCGGATTCACCTTGTCCAGGCACCCTCGCGCCTGTAGACTCCGTCGCGGGCTCGATCACCCGTGGACCGACCGTATCGATGGCGGAAAACAACACCAACCTCTGGGCACCTTGGCGGATGGACTATATCCACTCGTTGGCTGACGACGGGCCCGACGACGGCTGTTTCCTCTGCCGCTACTGGTCGCAGCCCGACGGCGACGCCGACAACCACGTCGTGTGGCGTGCCGAGCGTATGTTTGTGGTGATGAACCGCTTCCCCTACACGAATGGCCACCTGCTCATCGCCCCGTCCGAGCATGTCGGCGAACTGACCGGGCTGGCGGACGACGTGCTGGCGGAGATGACCCGGGTCACACGCGATGCGGTTCGTTTGCTCGCTGAGACGATCCACCCGCAGGGTTTTAACATCGGTATCAACCAGGGCCGCTGCGCCGGGGCTGGATTGCCGGACCACGTGCATACGCACATCGTCCCGCGTTGGAGCGGTGACACGAATTTCATGGCGGTCCTCGGCGACATTCGCGTCGTCCCCCAGGCCCTCGACGCGTTGCATGAACAACTGGTCGGTCAAGCGGCGGCGTTCGGATTGAAACACTAACGTCTCCGCGTCCCGGCGCGCCTGATCGAATGCCAAGGACAAAAACCTCCAACCTCGCTCCGTACGCTGTTTCGGAAGACGCAACGGCGGGGCGTGTTCACGGGGAAGCGGGTGAGGACGACGGTCGGCCGTTCGCGCGGGACAGGAACCGGATCATCGTCTGCACCGCGTTCCGGCGGTTGCAGTACAAAACGCAGGTCTTCGCTTTCGACGAACACGACCACTTTCGCTCCCGTCTGACGCACACGCTCGAGGTGGCGCAGATCGCGCGACGGTTGGCGGCGGCGCTGCAGGTGAATGAGGAATTGGCCGAAGCGATCGCCCTTGCGCACGACCTTGGCCATCCTCCCTTCGGGCACGCGGGCGAGCAGGCGCTTGCCGAGCGAATGGCCGAACACGGAGGGTTCGAACACAACGCACAGACCCTCCGCGTTGTCGATTATCTCGAGCACCCCTATCCACCGTTTCGCGGATTGAATCTCACGTTCGAGGTCCGCGAGGGCATCATCAAGCACGTCAGCCGATACGATCGCCCCGACAAGTCCACCGACGCCCCGGACGTCGCGCCGTTGATGGAGGTTGGACCCGCACCCACGCTCGAAGCCCAGCTTGTTTCCGTGGCTGATCGCATCGCGTACGACTGTCATGACATCGAGGATGCTCTCGGCGCCGACCTGATTACCGATCGCGATCTCGACGACGTCGCCCTCTGGCGCGACGCGGAGGGAGCGGTCCGAGACCGGCATCCCACCGCCAACATCCACGCCATCCGCCGCCCCATCCTCGACCGCCTCGTCTCCACGCTGATCGCCGATTGCGTGGATGCGACCGCCGCGCGTGTGGCTGGGCTCGCCGATGTGAAAGCCGTGCGTCACATGCCATCCGCGCTTGTGGACTTCTCCGACTCCCTGACCACACTTGTCCGTAAACTCGAAGACTTCCTGCGGGCACGATTCTACAAGCACGACCGCCTCGCGCGAACAGATGCGAGAGCCCGCGACCACGTCGGCCGCTTGTTCGACGCGTACCTCAAGCACCCCCGGAAACTCCCCGACCGTTTCGCGTCGCGCGTCGATACCCAAGCCCCACATCAAGTCATCTGTGACTACATCGCCGGCATGACCGATCGGTTTTGCCGTGACGCGTCGGACCGACTTGATCGCTAAACGCTCTGTCTCAATATGGCGAGCGCGATGGTCAGGTAGACTGAGACGCTTAACAGGTCGTTCGCCGACGTGATCAGCGGGCCCGACGCGATGGCTGGATCGACGCCGATCCGCCGGAAGAGAAACGGCAGCGTGATCCCCAACCCAACCGATTCCGCGATGGCGCACAGCATGCCCAACGCCACAGCCAATCCCATCAGCATCGGTTGCACATCCAACGAGGACGCGATGTCGTAGTTCATGCTGCGCAGGAACACCAAAAGCCCCGCGCTCAAGGCACCGGTCGCCACTGCGCACAACAGCCCCACGAACACCGCGATCCGCACCTCCCGCGCGAACACCAATTCCAACCGGCTCGCTCCGATTTCACCTGTCGCCAATCCGCGCAGGACGATCGTCGACGTCTGGATCCCCGCATTGCCGCTCGTCGCCGCGATCATTGGGACGAACATCAGCAACGCCTTCAGTTGGTTCGAACTCAGAGAGGAGTCGCCGAAAAACGCGATCACGCCACCAGCCGCCAACGTGCCGAAGATGCACGGGATTAGCCACGCCATCCGAACCCGCGCCGCCCGCGCGGCGGAGTGTGTCTCCAACTCGGCTGCGTCCGTACCCGCCATCCGGTAGATGTCTTCGTCCGCTTCCTCCGCAGCGACGTCCATCACGTCATCGTACGTCACACGACCCAGAAGCTTGCCTGCCGCGTCCACCACCCCAACCGCAGCCAAGTCGTACTTCTGGATGACGTGCAAGACCTCCTCCTGGTCCTCGTCGACAGCCACCGTCACCGGGTCCAAATCGCAGATTCGAGCCAATCGAACTTCCGGTCCGTTGACCACTAGGCGCCGAAGCGGCACAACGCCGACCAGCTTCTCGGCTTCGTCCACGATGTAGACGTAGTGCAGATCCTC
>JAJDDS010000647.1 GCA_029260195.1 Phycisphaerae bacterium | reverse complement strand
TTCGGAGGGTCGGTTGGCGGGTGCGGCGATGGACGTACACGATCCAGAGCCGCCGGGGGTGGATTATGCTCTTTTCTCGGCTCCAAACTGCCTCCTATCGCCGCACGTCGCGGGTCGGACGGCTGCCGGGTTGGCGCGGATGAGTGACGTGGTGGACGACGTGATCGCGGTGTTGCGCGGAGAGTCGCCTGTGTACGCCTTTGTGTGATTCTTGGGCGGGAAAACGGATACTTGATTGGCGGCGCGTGTGACGATACATGTACCACGGTGCGCGGCGGAGGGGGGGGGCGCGGAAGGCGCCAAAACGATTGCGCGAGGTGCGGACTTGTATCCGTTTGGTCTTCAGAACCCAGTGTTGTTGAACGCGGTGTGGGAGTTCGCGGCGCGCAACTGGGCGTTGATGAGTATCGCGACGACTGTCGTGGTCTTGACGACGATCCCGGCAGCGATCATCCGCAAGTACGTTCGGATTGCGCTGAACATCATCGATGAATTCGCGCCGCCGGTTTGGCCCGATTCGCGGGAGTCGGGTCCGGTCGAAGGTGAATCGGTTTCGTTCAACGCATTCGACGGGCACGCACTGCGGGGAACGATTGCGTTGGCAGCGTCGGACGGTCCGCGCAAGGGGGCGGTGATCTTCGCGCATGAATTTGGTGTGGACCGGTGGTGCTACTGCCGGTATGGTCGCCCATTGCGCGACGCGGGGTACGATGTTTTCGCGTTTGATTTCCGCGGGCATGGCGAGTCGCCCGGCGAGGAAGGGTATAAACCGAGGCAGTTCCCGAGCGATCGGGAGCAATCGGATATGCTGGGAGCGATCGCGTACGTCGAGGCGTGGCTCGAAGAACAGGGTCGGCCTCGGGAGGTGGGGTTGTTCGGCCTGTCGCGCGGCGGGGGAGCGGCGATTCTGGCGAGCGAGGGACTCGATAGCGTTCGGGCCATCGCAACCGACGGGGCGTTCAGCAGCGACACCGTGCTGGAGTTTCATCTGAAACGCTGGGCGCGCATTTTCGCGAAGCTGCGGTTCGCGTATGAAAACCACCCGCCGACATTCTGGCGTTTCCTGCGCTGGCTGGTGATGGTACAGGCTGAGAAGGCGTTCCGCTGCCGGTATCCGTCGGTGCGCGGCGCGCTGAACCGGATGCACGGGATGCCGATACTGTTGATCCACGGTGAGCGCGACAGCTACATCCCGGTGGAGCAGGCGCAGATGCTGTATCGTCTGGCGGGCGATCCAAAGTACCTGTGGACGGTTCCGGGTGGGCGCCACAATCAGAGCGTGAACCAGCAGCCGGAGGAGTACGCGCGGCGGCTGGTTGCGTTCTTCGATCGTCATTTGGCGGGCATCGAACCGGTAGACGCGGTGGACCAGCGCGCGATGAGCGACCTGGCGCAGCCGTTGGCGGAAGAGGAGCGGGTGGGACGAGGTTCCAGGTGGCAGCAGGTCCGGTAGGTAGCGTCTTGACATTATGCTCGCGATTGTATGATTGTGTCGACGCGACAGGTGCGCGCGATATGAAGCGTCATTCGAAGGGACATGGTGGCTGACGGAGGACGCCGATGAAGCGGTGGGCATTGCTTGGTGTGCGTGGTTTGGCGGTGGCGCTCTGGTTGTCGGCGGGTGCGATCGCGGCGGACGATCTCGACCGGGAGGAATCGCGGCGCGTGCGGCGAACGCACATTGTCGAGGTGGTCGAGCAAGTCCGCGACTCGGTTTTGAATATCTCGGCGACGCAGAAGCTGGAGTTTCGTCGGTCGTCGATCTTCGGCATGTTCGACGAGATTTTCGAGTATCCGCAGACGACGAGCGGCAGCGGGTTTGTGATCCACGAAGACGGGTACATCGTGACCAACGATCACGTGGTGGCGCGATCGACGGATCATCGCGTCCGGTTCGCCGACGGGCGAGAGTACGACGCCCATGTGGTCGCGAGAGACCAGCGTCATGACCTGGCGGTGCTCTGGATCGAGCCGGACTCGCCGTTGACACCGCTCAAGCTCGGCCGCAGCGACGACATCATGCTCGGCGAAGATGCGATCGCGATCGGCAACCCGTTTGGGCTCGAAAACTCGATCACGCGCGGTGTCATCAGCGCGCTGAATCGCACGCTACAATTCAATGAAAACACCGTCTACCGTGACTTGATTCAGACGGACGCCAGCATCAACCCGGGCAACTCGGGCGGTCCGCTGCTGAACGCAGCCGGTGAGCTGATCGGGGTGAACACGGCGATACGTCCGGATGCACAAAACGTGGGATTCGCGATTCCGGTCGATCACCTGCGCGCGATGATCCCCGAAATGCTCGATATAACGAAGCTTTATCAGGTGGAGTTCGGGATGCGGGTGGCGGGCGCGGAGCCGGAGGTTGTCGAGTTGCAAGACGGCAGCCCCGCCGCCAAGGCCGGGGTCCGGTTGGCGGACGTGGTAACCGCTGTCGACGGAGTTCCGGTGACGCGGTCCGTCGATTTCTCGATCGCCATGCTGGGGCGTCGTGCGGGGGACACGGTGAAGATGACCGTGTCGCGCGACGGGCGAACGCGGCAGGTGACGGTCAAGCTGACCGATGTGCCGAAGCTGGACGACGCGGAGTTGGCGTGGCGGAGGCTTGGCCTGCGGTTGACGCCGCTCGCGGCGGACATGGCGATGGACGTTGGGATTCGCCGCGACGTGGGGCTGGTGATCGCGGAAGTGGACCCGCGGAGTCACGCGGCGCGCGCCGGAATCCGACCCGGCGACCTTCTTGGGTACGTTGGTCGGCACAAGGCGTGGCCTCTGAAGAAAATCGGGCTGTTGCTGCAGGACGTTCCGGCGGACGCGCCGGTCGATGTGGCGGTCTATCGGTTCAACCGGGTCGGTCGTCGGCGTTCGCGGGTCGAAGCCATCCGGTTTGATCATCGGCTCTATGCCCGTTAGCCTGGGTTGCAATGGTCAGCGATTCGGCAACACCGGCACACGGAGCGGATGTTTCTTCCGACCGGACGACTCCGTCGGAGTTGAAGCTGAAGCGCGCGGAGCAGGAGCTGCGGGTGACGTGGCGCGACGGTCGTGAGAGCGTTTTTTCGGCCGTCCGTCTTCGCAAGAACTGCCCGTGCGCGACGTGTCGGACGGAGCGGGAGACGCAGTCGACCGATCTGCTGCCGGTTCTGAAGCAGGCGCCATCGGAGATATCGCTGGCCAACGCCCGGTTGGTCGGTTCGTACGCCGTTCAACTTGTGTGGTCCGACGGCCACGACGCGGGGATTTACGACTACAAGTACCTGCGCGCGATGGATGAGGATTCGTAGGCCACCGATTTGGCCAGTGCCAATCGGACCCTCCCTTCGCGCCTCTTGATGACCAGCCGTGGCGCCAACGGCTACGGACGTGACTCGCGGCGGGGAACCCTGAGCCTCTGCTCGTCCTTCCGCAACACTTTTTTTACGTCGTCGTCGGCGAGCCACTCGGCGCGTCCGTCGACAAACCCGACCGCCGACCCGTCGCGCGTTCCGATATCGGGTTTTTCGTACAGCACCACGGCGTCCCCGTCACTCTCCAGCGTCCGCCCCGAAACGTACAGGTACGACATGCCGTTTCCATCGTCGCGCGGCGAACGGAGCACAGATCGATCGATGTCCCCGCGATTCATCAACGTCTCCAAATCCGGTGGAAATCGACCGTCGTGGTCCTCGGCGTACGCTCGACACGCCCCTACGATTGCCCGCGCATTCGACGCGCTCACCACCCGCTTCGACAGCTCACGCGCGCGCGCCAGACTCGGGACCAAGACCGACGTACCCAGTGCGGCTGTGATGACGGGAGTGGCTGTGAAGTACCCGCTCGCGGGCCATGGACCGTGCGTGACGAATAGCATGCCGTCGGAATCCGAGGAAACGGCTATGATGTCTCCGAACAATCCCGACGTCACCGTGTCAAGTGTCGGCAAGAGCGCGGGCGTGGCAGCCGGCACTCCGTTGCCTCGCGCCCACGACGTCAACGCCGTCATGGCCGGCAGCGCCAGGCGATATAGCTGCGTCACGGCTGACTTGGTGTCCGAGTAGACGATACCAGTACACTCACGCGGAACAGCCTTTCGCGCCCGGACGAAATCCGGATTGTCCAACAGCGAGCGCGCCGATTGCGTCTCCGTCAGATGATCGATCGCGCGCATCACTGTCTGCGGGTGGAGCCCCACCACAATGTGCCGCTTGTGCACCGTCCACGCGGGCGCGATTGGCACGGGTGCCCCCGTCACGCTCACGTACCCGATGTCCTTGTCCTTGTACCGCGTCCGTCCGAGACCGACGACGCCCGGCCCCACCGTTTTGTCGATGTGACGCACCAGCCGCTCTATCAGATCGATCGCCCGCTGGGCGTCCTTGACCTCGATCAATCCCGTCAACCCGGTCAGGAGAAAGCCGCCGCTCGATGGGCTGATGTACCACACCCACCCGTCGTCCAGCACGTCGAGGATGTCGTCCTTGATCCGCAGTCCCAAGACGCCGTCAACCGTCGCGATGGCGTTGGCGATCTTTGTTTGCGCGGGCGGACCGACCGCGTCCGCAACGTGCAGGAGCCCGTCGTACAAATCACGCACGCGGAAGTTGGCGATCTTGGCGAACGTGGCGTCGGCGGGGACCATCGCGATGTCCGCGTTTGTGATCGGCTTTTGGTTCATCCACTTCGGTGTACCGTTCTTCGGCGGAATCGCGACGAACCACGTCTCGCGATAGGCATCGCCGTCGATTTGCCACAGTCCCGTTATCGCAGTCAATCGTGTCAGGGACGCGGCATCGAGAACGGACTCGAATTCCTGTGGAAGCGCCGGCGGATTCACCGCGTTCATCGCCGACCAGAACGCCCGCGCCTGATCCAGTGCCGCGGCTGTGTTGAGGTGGACGATTGACAGAGTGTCACGCCCTGTCACTCCGATCTTCTTCATTCCCGCGGCGAGCGACGGATCGCGGTCCACGGTCTCGGCGTTGCCATTGATGGTTGACAGCACCTTGTCCGTCGTCGCCTGTCCCACGGTGAGGATGAAGCGCTCGCCCACAGTGCCGTACCGCACGGCTGGTACGAACGGGAGGTCGAATCGCTTGAACGCGTGCTTTCCGACCTGCTCCGGCGCGGCCGGCGGCAGATGCAACGCGTTCGTAAGTAGTGTCTCGATCGCCGCCATGAAAGCCTGCGCGTCGGCATCTCCCACATCCACCGCCAGCACCGCCTCCAGTGATGGGCCGGCTTCGGTCATCACAAGTCCAAGCACATCGAGCGCCAGCGGTTGCCGCCACAGTGTTCCGAGCACGCGCATCGCCGCTTCGGCGGTTTGCGCGTCGCCCCCCGCAGCCGCCTGCCCGGTGATGATGATCTCCAGCGACCGCTTCGCCTCGTCAATGAGTCGCGCGACGCCCGGATCAGCCGCCAGCCTCCCGAACGGCGTGTCCGCTTGCGCGGCTGCCACCGCGTCAGCCCCCGCCCACTCGACATACACCACGGTCGGTCCGGGCATCAAATTGCTGAGCGGCTTCGCGGCGAACGAATGCGACGCGCAAAGCGCGACGGTGGCGAACACGAACGTGGGAATCCGGGATCCAAATTGAATGCTCATTCTCTTGGCCTTTCAATACCGGTGAGGCGCGCGATCACTTGCCGCTTGGCATCGTCAATCGATGCGGCGAACCGTGCACCAGCCGCCTTCGCATGCCCGCCGCCGCCGAAGTCGGAGGCGATGGCGGCGACGTCCACGGCGTTCTTGCTGCGGAAGCTGGCCTTCGTCAGCCCGGGCTCGTGCTCCGACAGCAACACGGCGACATCCACGGACCGAACTCGAAGGGCTTGGTTGATGAGATCCTCCGTATCCGCCGGTGTCGCTCCCGTCCTGGTGAAGATGTCTTTCGTCACCGCCAGAATCGCCAGGCGTTCTCCGTCATGAACCTCCATCGCATCGAGCACGGCCCCGAGCAATCGGATCCGCGCGGTGGATTCCGATTGAAACAACCGGTCATAGATCGCGTGGGGAACCACGCCCCGACGAACCAGATCCGCCGCGATCTCCAGCGTCCTGGCGCCGCAGTTCGAAAACCGAAACCACCCCGTGTCCGTCGCTAGTCCGACGTATAGCGCCCGCGCAGCCACCGAGTCCAACTCGATATTCGTGGCGTGTGCCCAATCGTACAGAATTGCGCACGCCGCCGGCGCTCCCTCGTCGATCAAGTACGCATCCGCCAACTCGTCCCGCGTCACGTGATGATCCATCACCACCTTGGGCTTGTCCGACGCCTTCAGCCAATCCCCCACGGGCTCCAACTGG
>JAJDDS010000646.1 GCA_029260195.1 Phycisphaerae bacterium | reverse complement strand
CCGACGGTCAACCATCGCGCCAGACCCCCTATATTACCCAGTTATGCGCGCTGGCCCTGCTGGAGCCGGCGGCACGTTAAACCGTCGCAGGTCTTCCATGTCCTTTGCCAACAACCGCTCGAAATCTCGCTTGCTGCTGGCTTCGTCCGGCGCGTAACTCAAGGCGTAACAGTAGACGCACTTGTGCGCGCACCCCGTGTACACGTTGACGCAGTAGCGATGACCACTCGGGAAATCACATTGTGCCGCGAACGGGCAATACCACTTGACGATACGAGGACGCGTCGGGCTAAGCACGGGCTTACGCGAACCATGCGGCAGAAAGTACGATGCGAGCGCAGCCTGTTCCTCGGCAGGCCTGGCGTCCCACACGGGTCGGAACTTGCGATCGACCCTCGCGGCAAGAGCGAACGCTTCGTCATGGGTCGGAAAGGAATTACGCACGGTACCTCCTCTCAACTCGGCGGTCTTCGCGGCCCGTGCCACTTCGGACGATGTGCGTGATCCGCACGCTGCCCCATTTGCGCTGCAAGTACTCGACCACGAGCCTCCGATGACACTTGTCCGGTGTCGGTTCGCTGCATAGCAGGCAGGTGCTGTTCATCTCTTCGGGCGTCACCAGGCATTCGATTCGACGTTCGATCATGATGCTGCGGAACCGGCGCTCGTATTCGTCCCAGTCGACTCGCTTCTTCTGGTAGTCGGTCAGGAGTTCCTCTGATGGCGCCAAGTCCGGACGGTGCTCGTATTCGATGCCCGCGATCCGCTTCAAGAAGAACCGGAGGTCGTCGCGCTTGGTGAAACCCGCAAGGTGCGACGTGTTGCGGAGACGGATATCGACAACGCGGCGGATACCGGATTTCTGAAGCGCGCCGAAGAAGGTCTCGGCATCCTTCTTGGAGAAACCTATCGTGTAGATACTGATTGGATCCATCGACATCGTTGCCCGTCCTGCCCGGGTCACTTGTGGCTCTTTGCCACCGCCGCGAGGGCGGCTTCTGCGGCCGCGTACTCCTTGAATCGTTTCTCTTCCCTTCGGAACTCCGGCGTGTGGACAGCTTGGCGCCCGTTTCGCCAATCCGCGCCGAGTTTCTTGTGCAACAGCTCGTGATACACGATGAAGTCAACCACGAACGCTGGGACACCGGCATGATCCAGCGTGCTGCTGATCATGACCGTGTCGCGGAGGGGGTCGTAGTGTCCAAACTTCCTGCCGGTGAAGGTTGGGCTCCAGGTCAGGCGGGGGCGTGACAAGTTACCGCCGAAGTACCTGCCAACGACACGGTCAAAGGACGTCCGCAGATCATGGTGAACGCCGGCGGCGCGATCCTCCACGCTGCTCAGCACTTCCAGCTCTGCCTGGATGCTCTGGTACTCGTCGCCAGACGTGGCTTCCATCACGAGTTGTCTGCTGCCTCCGTTAAATGCCGCTTCCCCCATCGTACCAAAAAGCCGCTCAGAAAAGCAGATCATCGGCGTCGGCAGGATGATCCGAGTTCCGTCGCGGTGCCCGCGCAGCTTGTAGAGCCCGGGGATAGAACGGAACTCCAGCAACGCCGGTGGCAGGAAACGCTGAGCGCGCCCCAATGCTGTCTCAAAGCCGGGCCGGGCTCGGTCGATCGCCGCAACGTAAGCGTCGAAGTTGACGCGGTCGGCGAAGAAGGCAAGCCAGCCGCGGATCGTGCGAGATTGGGCTGTCAGGTCGCCAGCCTCGTAGCCGTGTTTTGCAGTGTGGTTCTCGATGTTCCGGCTGGCTGAGCCGATGGAGTCGTGGAGTTCCTCTCGCTCACACCCCGATGAAGCCTGAGCCAGGCGCCGCAGGAGGGTCTCCCAGCGGGATTTCACGCCGACCAGACGGACACTGCCGCTCGGCGCCCGGTGCGCCTTGGGCGGCGCCGGCGCCGCAAACGACGTGGTTGCGTCGAGATCCAGGTTTGCCAAGAACTGGTACGCTCTCCTGCTTGGCGCCGGCAAGCACTTGAGGTTCTGCCCATGACTCGTCAGGATCCCGTCAACCTGCCGTACGGACTCTTCGACGAAGCGGCGGAGCTCCTCCCTGCGCTCCTCGGACAACGGACGGGAAAGGTCGCGACGCACGATATCGGCAGTCTTGACCAAACCTCGGATGTACAGCTTTCGCATGGCCACCTCCGTATACGTCGGACCATCTGGCGTCGAACCACCGCTTCCAGGCAGGAGGCATCGACACCACGGATACGTCAGGGCGTACTCGCCGATGCACGGCGCCTGCCGCGGCAGGCTCCGGCACGGGTCACACCTGCCAATCTCACCCCAGTCTACCAGGAACCGCCGAACGGCGATCCACCGGCGGATTTCCTGACGATTACGTCTCTCTGTCGCGCCATCCCATCGCATGAGCCGCGCCGAATCCCATCAGTGGAGTGTTTTCAAGCACAACGCGGATCTTCACGAAGCGCCTTCTCCGTGCGTGCTAATCCCACTTCCGTAATCGTCGCGTAATCCACCTGTCACCGAGTTTCCGAAGCCACGTGCTACAATCCACATTGGCATGAAGTCGACAAGCTCGCGGGGCTGAACAGGAGTCAGATCTGTGCGTGACTACAGGTCTCCACAAGCCTTGGTTTACCAGGCGCTCAAGAACATCGGACTTCGCGCGCATGCCCATGCTCAAGGCACCGACCCTCAGTTTCACCACGTTCGCCAAGCTGGCTCAGGCGCGGCGGCGGGCACGCAGGTCGACGTTACCATCCGGGACTACCTTGCCAATCTCCTCAAGCAGGAATATGAGCCCAACGTCGGTTTCCTTGGTGGTGGTTCGGACGACTACGAACCTCAAGACTACTGGCAGTATGCCGAGCAGGTGATGGACCGAGCCTGGCATGCGGTCGAGTCCAGCGAGCCGTTTCATGATAACTCCTACCTCGACGAGACGGCGGGTGACGAGGTGCTCAATCACATCATCAATGAGTTGTTCAGCTCTGGTCGTTCTCACGTGTTTGACTTGTCGAATCTCGAAGAGTTGGTCGGAAGCCAGCGTGTGGACTTCTTCGATCATCCCTTCGAGCAGGGCCTTGAGGCACCTCAAGAGATGCTCGAAGCCCAGATGGACGCGCAGCTGCCTGAGCCGCAGCATTATTCCGACGTTCCGAATGAACGTGAGCCTACCGATCCATACGCCCCCGCCATTGACGAACCGGCAACTCCGGCTGCGGAGAATCTCGCCGAGGTCTTCCAAGCGGTTGTGCAAGACGAAGCCCTCGCAGCCGAACACAATGCCGCTGAGTTCCAGTTGGGGCTTGAGAGCATCGTCGAGGCAATGGACCCGAGCGCTGCGGACACGCACGCGGCTGATTCCGAGCCGATGATGGAGCAGGCGCACGAGCCCGCCGAATGGGCCGGTCCCGAGCCCAGCGAGCCCCCGCCGGGACATTCCCTTGAGGACGCCGTTGAAGATGAACTGGCGCAGCAAATGGCCATGCTTGGTTTCCACACCGGCCAGCTAGCGCCGTTCGGCGGAATGGGGCACGGGGCGATGGGTCCGCCGATGTAGGGTGGCTTGGCTTGAGCACGCATCGCATCACCGTACTCCGGGCGGCGGCAAGTCCACGTGCGCCTACACGCGATGTCACGCAACCGGCTGCCGGCGTGCTAGCGCGCTGCGCAGTTCAACTTCCTGACCTCGTGTGCAAGAAAGGGCTTGCGCCCGCGCCATCCATGCGCTATGCTAATCAAGGTAGAAGCGAAACGGGAGGTGTTACTATGGCGTTAGCTGCAAGGAAGTTGATTGTCGTCGGTACCATTCTGGCAATCCTGCTGTTCGCAAACGTCGGTGCGATCACGCGGTGGCTGCACGATGTTGGGTTGATCCCGTGGGCTCAACACCTGCGAGATGAATACGTCACGGGTACCGCGATTACGGTCATCGCGGCGTTGCTCATACTGCTCCCATCGCGAGCGATGTGGGCCGCTTACGTACACCGGTGCCCAGTGTGCGATGTACTGCTGCTCCGCCGCGGCCGGTACTGCTGCGAGTGTGGGAGTCGCGTTTGAGTCAGAGGTGAGTGCCTCCACTCTCGACCCCGATCAGGATGCCGGTTACTCCAGTGGCAAGAGGGACATCCTGCTCGACAGGTCCGTCGACCTTTGCTCAGCACCGGACTCATGCTGCTGACGGTCCATGCAGCTACTACATCTGATGCGGAGCTTCGCGTATTCGTCGCAGATTCTTCGGCGCAGCGTGCGATAGGTTGATCTCCTCGCCAACAAGTAGAAGTGGTGCACGTCAGCGTTCGATAGGAAAATCACCGCCCACGTGCTCTCACAGTCGGGACAACGCGCCTTGAGAGATTCTTGAAGCCTATGGACGGATCTCGCGACCTCTTTCTTGCACGCTCCTTTTCTAACCTCCCGAAAGATGGCGCTTGCGAATGCATCTGGGACTGCGGTTGGCGAATTCCGAGTCTGGGTTGCGGCCATGGCTGCTCTCCTTACGTACGGTTACTAGCACGCGAGGATAGCAACCGACGCTGCTACGGAGATTTCACGCCGATGACGTGACGATTACCGAGTAATTGGTCCGATGCGCATGACGCCCAGTTGCGTGAGCTGAGAGTCATTGTCGGGCACGTCATCGACCTGCGTTTCCGGAAGCTCTTGCGGCGTCGAGGGTTGGGAGTGTTCGGCGTTCTCCTGATGCGACAGATTGGCGTGTTCTTCGGCGAGTTGTGTCGGGAGTTGTGTCGCTTTCTGACTCATGCGCGAGGCGGCGGCCCGTTCGTATTCGGACTCCGAGACCTGCAGGTAGTACCGGTCGGTCGTCTCCAGGCTCGAGTGGCCCGCCCATTGCTTGACAACGTGAGCAGGGAAGTGCATGGCCCAGTCCGTGACGCAGTTCTTGCGGAGTGTGTGCAGGGGTTTCGCGTACCGCTCCACGCCAGCGCGCCGGCAGAGAGCGCCGAAGTCCCGCGAAATGTTCCTAACGCTGACACGGCCGACCGGAATCACTCGTCCCTCACCTTCCTCAGCTTGGTCGAAGGCGGCGAGCAGTAGCTCATGGAGCTCAGGGCATATCGGCACGATGCGAGCGTCCTTGTCCTTGACGTCCCAGTCGTCCTGACTGATGACCCGGAAGCGGCTGTTGGCCCAGTCGATGTTACGCCAGCAGAGATTCAGGGCTTCCCCGCGCCGAAGCGCGGCCCACCTGCCCAAACCGAGCAGAAGCCGCCATCCTGGCGAGGGCGCTGCTTCCATCAGCTTCGCGAACTCCTCGGCGCTCACATAGTGCCAATCTCGGCTTACCAGCGGTGTCGAGCCGAGCCGGTCGAATGGACAGTACTCAAGTAGGTCGTCTTCCACGGCACGATTGAAAACGGTACGCGCGTTTCGTATGTGCAGGTCGACGGTGACCGGACCAGGCTACACACTTCGCTTGGTCACATACGCCAAGTCCCCTGCTGCAAGGGCTGTCTTGAAGGCCCGAGCGTCGTGACGCATGATCTCGTCCAACCTCCGATCCGCCCCGAAGAACGCCTGAAGATAGCGACCGGTCTGACGATGCAACATCAAGGACCCGGGCGCGAGCTCCGTCGCCCTTGCCGCGAAGTAGAACTCAAGGAAGGACACGACAGTGGGTGCCCGTGAGATGTTGCGGCGTACGGGGTTGGACCTGAGCTCGGCCTCCTTCTGGCGCCGAAGGTTCTCGGCCTGGCGCCTGGA
The DNA here is from genome assembly GCA_029260195.1 of Phycisphaerae bacterium. GTDB lineage: Bacteria > Planctomycetota > Phycisphaerae > UBA1845 > UBA1845 > OFTM321. The sequence continues at coordinate 4,429 of JAJDDS010000646.1, read as the reverse complement.
GAGTTGATCGGCCCGTCCCACGTGCCGGCTCCGTCGCTTACCTGAGGTGTCGTACCAGCGGATCACCCAGTACACGTACCGCTTGCCGCGCTTGTTCACGGTGGCCTGTTTGCAGAGATCGACAGAACGGCGCATAGCTTCTCCTTACGAAGTGGATTCTATCATCATCGCCGACCGCATCCAAGACAGTTCGACGCCGCATCGGCTTCTCTCTCCCGACTCTCTACCGCAAGACACAACTCTCGACACAACTTGGAAAGCACACCGGTCAAGTCACGACACTACGAGGTTTTGCGGTCGACTCATCTGCGACGTTCAGCTCTTCGAGCTGGACGTCATCGTGGGTTGCCTTCCGTAGCTCGCTCAATGAAACGGTCCAACTCCGCCCGCCGGTAGAAGATCCGCTTGCTGATCTGCGTACCCCTGAGCAACCTCCGTTCTCGGTACCGTCGAAGCGTGGCAGAGGGATCGGAGATGTTGACCGTGTCCAGGCGCAGGTACCGGATTGCCTCTCCTGCCGTCAGCAACTCCGGGCACGGCTGCGGCGGCTCACCCGGCAGTACCGGGCCAAGGAACTGAAGGGCGCACGGACTATTCGCAAACAGAGTATTCCCTTTCATGCCATGTCCTCATCAACAGGTGGGCCCCGCAATCGCGAGCGACTTGTCGACGCAAAGAGTAGCCTCGCTGCGCGCCTTGCCCACGTTCTCACGCTGTCGCATTCACACATCGACCGAAGCTCCGATGTGTCTGAGATCACGCATTTCCTCCGCACGGCAGAAGAATGTGGCCTGGGATTCTGCACCGCGCAGGCCTCCCGCGCTTACCTCGCAACTCGTAGCCGGGTGCCGTCCTTCGCAACCGCCGCCAACTCCATGTCGGCTGCTTTGAAGTGCTGACAAGCGCGGACCAGAACATCACGTGAATTGGCGGCTGAGTGGAGAGATGCGAGGCTGGAGTTTTCCCTAAAAGGCCTGATCGGGCACCGGGTCATGTCCGGCACGACGACGCGACCGCGAACGTCGTGGGCGGCGACAGGCTGATTGCCCGACGACCCACCGCCGCAATCGGCAGTGATCTGCTCGCCCGTTCCTCGATCGCCCGATGCTCAACGTGGCAAGCGCAGCGGGGTCCCAACGCGTGAGCAGAGGGACCCACATTTTGGCAGAGCGACGAAGCGGTGGCGAGAGCCGCGGCGGCGGAGTATGGTTGCACATGAGCGTGGGGCGTGAAGGTGCTTCGATCGGCTGGCCGGCGACCCCAACACGGCGTGGCGACCTCGCAGAGCGAGTGGCTCTCGATATGCCCAGCGATCCTCAACAGGACTACGAGCACTTTCCAACGACGCACTGGTCGTTGGTGAACCGAGCGGGTGGAGTAGAGGCAACTCAGGCCAGCCAAGCTCTGAACCAGTTGCTCACGCGATACCTGCCTGCATTGCGCGCACATTTGACCCGCAACAAACGCCTCGATGCGCATCGTGCGGACGACATTGTCCAGGAGTTCATTTCAACGAAGTTCTTAGAGCAGGATCTTGCTGCCGTAGCCGATCCGGCACGTGGGAAGTTCCGAACGCTGGTTTTGACCGCGCTCGATCGCTTTCTCGTTAGTCAGCAGCGACGCAGCTCCGCGAAGAAACGCTCCGCCGACGAAGCGGCAACTCTAGAGGGTGACGCGCTTCAAGCCGCCGCTTCGCCCGCCCAGAAGCACGCGGCCGATCCATTCGATATCGAGTGGGCACGACAGTTACTGGCTGAGGTTGCGAGCCGGATGGAGTCGGAATGTCATTCCTGCGGCAAGGAAGACGTCTGGGCGATCTTCGAAGCCCGCATTCTGAATCCGACTTTCCGAGCAACGGAGCCGGTCGACTACGCCAGCCTCGTTGAGCGATTCGGTCTCAGATCTCCAACCCAGGCCGCGAACATCCTCGTCACTGCCAAACGCATGTTCCAGCGGATTCTGCGATCCGTTGTGGGCGAATACGCCTTGTCTGCCGAGCCAATCGACGAAGAAATCCGCGCTCTCCATCAGATTCTCTCCACATCCGGCGCAGGACCGCGCTGAATCTCGCGTATCCAGAATCGACGAGCGGTCTACCGGGCACCTCCGGCGGCGCCGTATCTGTCGGGGGCGGCCCGGCAGGTTCGAGGGATCGTGGATACTGAATTCAAGGAGCTGAGCTATGAGACGACGTGAGTGCTTCCTAGGGAAATCGTTGGGGTGTTGTGCCGTTTTTCTGGCCTGCCCGATCCTGGCGCGTGCCGGCGGAGTCGGCTACCAGGGCGAGCTACGGAAGGACGGCGACCTGTTCGCTGGGACAGCGTCCTTCAAGTTCACCATCATGGATGACGTCGGCGCCACCGTCTGGTCGAATGACGCGTCGAGCGTTAACGGTTCCGAGCCGATCGCGCCTGTGGACATTGAAGTCAACGGAGGCATCTTCAATCTGCTGCTAGGTGGCGATGGCATGGAGCCCATCGACGCCGCCTCGCTGCGTGGGTCGTCCGATCTGCACCTTCGTGTTTGGGTGGACACCGGCGACGGCTTCGAGCAACTCACCGATCAGCCGATCGCGAGCAGCATGTTCGCGATGCAGAGCGAGGAGGTCGATCAGCTTGGCGAGCTCTCCGTCGGCGCTCTTCCCAAGTGGGATGGATTCGCCCTGACCGACGGCGTCATCGCCGAAACCGGGGGCAACGTTAGCATCGGCGCCCAGTCCGCCGACGGCGCCGGACTAGCCATCTTCATGGGCCCGGAAGTGGGCTTCGTCAGTTTTTCTTCGGATATGAGTTTTGACGGCGGCGGCGACGGCGCTTTCTTCCTACGCAACACTGGTCCGGATTTCGGTCGGACGTCGATCGTGACGAACAACGACGAACATCTTACGGTCCTCAATACTGGCAACGTCGGCATCGGGACGACCAACCCTGGAGCGGATCTGCATGTTAGCGCCGGGGCGTCGGGGCAGACGCCGTCAAACCTTGGTGGGTTGTTTGTCGAGAACAACGGAATCTCCAACTCCTACTATGTCCTTCAGACGGCCACGGCTGGAGGGGGCAAGAGCTTCACGGTCACCAATGCGGGAAACGTCGGTATCGGAGACACGAACCCGGAATCCAAGCTCACGGTAGCTGGCGAGATCGAATCGACGCAAGGTGGGGTCAGGTTTCCCGATGGGACTGTGCAGAGCACTGCGGCCACGGGCGGGAACGGATTCTGGTCGAGTAGCGGTGGCGACATCTACAGCAACAACGGTGGCGATGTCGGAATCGGCACGATGAGTCCGTCGGGCAAGCTCCACCTTGACAGCGCAGACGGCAGTGTCAACCTGCGGCTCTCCGAGAGCTGCGGAACGTGTGCTGCCCAGATCAAGCTGCAGAATGCCTCCCGCACGTGGGACATTGGTGCTGACGCCTCGCCTGATGGTTTCTACATCATGGAGGAAGGTGCGAGCCAAGGCGAGTTCTTCATTGCACCTGGCGGTAATGTCGGCATCGGCACGATGCAGCCGACGACGCGGCTTGAAGTTTCTGGAGGTTCGCAGAGCGTCCGTCGGGATTACACCGCTGACGTGGCTCCGACCCATTTCACTGCAACGGGACTGAGCGCACCCAATAAGCAACTTCTCATGGGCTACCACACGGGCCAGGATTACGGATCAATCCAGGCGGTGCATCAGAACGTCGCGTATAGCGCGCTGGCGTTGCAGCCAGGAGGAGGGAATGTCGGCGTCGGCACTGCGAGTCCGGGCTCACGACTGACAGTTGCCGGTACGATCCAGACGACACAAGGCGGAATCAAGTTCCCGGACGGTACGGTGCAAGTGACGGCCAACCAGGGTGGTGACCAAGGGCCACCCGGGCAAGATGGGATTCACTGTTGGGACCTGAACGAGAATGGTGTGGCCGACTCCTCGGAAGACACCAACGGAGACGGTGCGATCAACGTGCTCGACTGTCGCGGCTCCGGGAACGTGTGCGTCTACGACGGTGTTGAGTACTCACCCGGTATGAGTTGCGGAGGCGGGTTTGACGGGGAGTGCTGCGTGCAAGGGAACTCAGCATGCATAAGACGGGAGACGATTGTTCTCACCTGCGGAGCCGACGGTGCGTGGAGCACTTCCCTGGCGTGCACGTTTCTCCCGGAATGTGGGATCACGAATTGACCAGGGGATGCGACTGAGTCTCGCATGAGGAGAAGAACATGAAACACGTACTCATGATGATGATGACGATTGCGACTGTGGCGTCGGGCGCCGCGTTGGCGGAGACGGTAATAACGAGATTCGTCTTCTCCCCCGGCGGCGGAGATACCATAGGAACGCAGCAATCGCTTCGCTCCACGATCGGGCAGGACGTGACCGGCGTCGCAACTTCGGCGCACCACACGATCATCGCTGGCTTTTGGACGTCGAGTGTACCGTCGGTCC
>JAJDDS010000645.1 GCA_029260195.1 Phycisphaerae bacterium | reverse complement strand
GGAATAGCGGCCGGTGGCTCCATCGCCTGAGTCGTCTCCGCTGGCGGATCCTCATTCGGCGATTCCTCTTTCGTCGGCGGATCCGACAGCATGAGGTCCATGATCTCTTGCACGTCCGTCTCGTCGTCCGCGGGCGGGTCTCCCTCTTTGTCGCGCTCGCCCTGCGCCGACTCTCGCGGTGGAACCTGACGTTCGCTCGCCAAGGACCGTCCCGAAACCCCCCAATCCCCCGAAAACGCCACCCCCGGCAACGGCGGCGGCTCGTCCACCGCTTCCTGCGCTTTCGGCGATTCAACACGGACCGGTGCATTCATGCTCGACGCCACAGGGCGCGTTCGCAGCGCGTCCTCCTGCGCGCGATCACGCACCGTCTGGCGAAACACGTAGACCTCCCCCACCAACTCCGACAAACCGCCGCTCACCGACAGCGCGTCCAGAAGACGAAAATCAGGCCGGGGGATCGGAAACACACCCGGACCGCGGTTCAAACGCACCGCCAACGTTTCGTTTCCGAAGATCGTGTACGTCAGCCCCCGACGGGCCGCGAACTGCGCCAATACCTGCGCGTCGCGTATGATATCCCGCTCAGCCAGTATCCGCTTCAGCTCCTCCTCAAGCTCTTGCGCCGTCAGGTTATTGCAGTCGATCCACCCAAGTACGGGAAGGTTGATCTTCCCCCGGTTGTCAACCACAGCCTGCGCTGCGGAGTCCGCGCCCGCTTGCCGCAATTCGAATATGAATACATTGACGACGTCACCCGGAACCAGGCGGTACTCCTCAGCCGTCGCAACCAGATCCTCCGGCGTCGGCTCCGTCGCACCACGAACATCCCGCGGGGTATCCTGAATGCTCAGCGACCCCCGGATTTCGAGCGTCGTCTCCCGACTGAACGACCCGAGCTCGATCGGCGTCAGCCAACCGTTCAGTATGGAATTGCACCCCGCGAGGGTGGCCAGCGCCAAAAAGGTGCACGCCACGCGAGAAATTCGAAGCTGTTCACGTCGTAACATTATGTTTCACAGCCATTTAACTAGCGCCGGGACGCCACGTCCTGCGTGACGTCCTCATCGGCAGCGCCGGCATCGGTCTATTATCGGCACTTGATACGACGACGATTTAATATCTCGGCGCCGAACCGGCTGCCACCTCCGAGGTGGAAGCCACACGGAAACGGCTAGCGCTAAGGTTTGCGCCGACTTGTGTCAAGCGCCAAACCCAAACCAATGAGCCCAAGCACCGACAACAATACCCCCTAGGCTACGTCGATGCCCGTCGCTGGCGCGTCCACACCTCGCCCCGACTACTCATACCCGAGCCGCCCGCGGATCAGAACCCGAACTCGAATTGACGCCGAACGCCGTCAGCGTACCATACGGGCCATCGGATTGGCATGGTCTGACCAGTGAACGGAGTTGCAGATGTTTCAAATACGATTTGTGCGGGCGGCCAAAATGTTGTTCTCCGGGGCGTTTCTCGTGCAAGCCGCCGGCTGCATCCCCTCGCTGCCGGACCTGCTTGGTATCGTCGACACTATCCTACTCGGCGTCACTGCCGCGGGTTCGCTCGCGATCCTCGACAACATCTAGCCACCGCCGGATTTGAAACCGTCACTGTACGGATCAACGCCCTGACGCGCCCGGCGTGACGCCGTCCGGTCGCCTGCGTCGGCAATATGCGAGGGTCTCGGGGGTCGGACGACCTACGGCGACACCGGACGCACCCGTCGCCGCCCACGCGCGCCCATCCGCATGCACCGACCCGGCCTGGGGTGTGGCCATTTTTTTGGCATCGTGCGGGACGAGTGCCACTGGCGGATTGCCCGCCAGTGCTTCGCACGACACCCGCGCGAAAACACGGGCAGACGGGCCGCCTGGCCCCAAGGGACTTGAAGCCTGGAAGAACGAATTCTCCGCTGCCACCGAGTATGGCCACACGCCCCGGCCTGCCGCGCGAGAAGGCTTCGTTGACGTTCGCCACCCCGCGCCTATACTCGTGAACGCCTTCGCCCCAGCCGTCCCCGGTCGTCGCTCTTCGAAGGGCAGGAGATCGCGTTGGACCGCTCCGAATGGCTGCGGATTAACCCTCCGAATTGCGACCCGAGGTTCAAAATGCCTGAGACAATCCCGAAACCGCGTCGACTCAGTGTACCCCACACCGCTCGCCGAAACGCCAGATCCATGGCGACGGCGGCCCTGCTCGTGCTCGCTGCGCAATCCAAGGCGCCCGCACAACCGTCCGGCGAAGCGATCGACGCGCAAGCCACCGTGAAATCCCTCTTCGAGGACTTTCTGCACTACAGTGTCCTCGGCCGGTTCGACCTGGCGGAGACCTACGCCGACGCCCTGATCAACCACGCCGACCTGGACCCCGTTGAACTCCTGCGCCTCTCCGAATCCAACGAGCGCAGCGTCGACACCCTCCTCGTCCTTATCAAAAACTCGACCATCTCCGACAGCGCCGCCCGCGTGCTACAGGCAATCAACGCGGGCGAGCACCTCCAGCGCAAGAACAACGACCGCATCCTCACTAACATCGAAAAACTCGGCGGCCCGCCGCAAACAGAGTACAACGCAACAAAGCGACTCCAGGATTCCGGCGAGTACGCCATTCCCTGGATGATCCACGCCCTCCGCGATCCCGACCGCAAGAACGTCTGGACTCGCCTCGTCCGCGCCCTGCCAAAAATCGGAAAACCGGCCGTTAACCCACTCGTCGAAGCCCTCGCGACACGCGAGGATTCGATCGCCCAGACCGTCATCCGCACTCTCGGCGAGCTCGGCTACAACCAAGCCGCCCCCTACCTCCTCACAATCGCCGACGACGACGCAGCCCCACCCGAACGCCGCAACGCAGCTGCTGAAGCCATCTCGCAAATCCGCACACGCCGCGGACCCGTGTCCGACGCGACCGCAGCCGACGGTTTCGTCACTCTCGCCGAGCAATTCTACGAAGAGCGAGGCTCCGTCCGTCCAGACCCTCGACTGAACGAAGCCAACGTCTGGTACTGGGACGAAGCCAACCAGTTCCTCGACGCCGTCCCCGTCCCCCGCGGCATCTTCGGGCCGGTGATGGCCATGCGGTGCTGCGAGCGGGCCTTGAAACTCGATCCACAACACGCCGACGCCATCGCACTCTGGCTCGCTGCCAATATTCGCAGGGAAGCCCGCCTCGGAATGGACGTCGAGAGTGGTGACGCCACCGAAACACGTATCCCAGATCCCACGCGCCCCGATGATTTCCCGAGGGCCTTGTACTTCACTAGCGCCGCCGGAGCCCGCTACGCCCATCTCGCCCTACGACGCGGAGTCACCGACGGTGACGCGCCCGTCGCTTTGGGCGCCATCACAGGCCTGCGACAAGTCGCTGGATCACCCGCCCTGCTCGGCGCAGAGGACTACAAGCAAGCATTCGTCGACGCCCTCCGATTCCCAGATCTGGTCGTTCGCACCCGCGCCGCATTAGCCCTCGGAAACGCGCTCCCGCGAGACGGCTTCCGTGGGTCGGAGTTCGTCACCGGTATCCTCGGCGACGCCCTGCTCCAAACCGGACACCGAAACATCCTCGTCGTCGACGCTGACCCCACCAACCAGATCCGAATCATGAACGAACTCCGAAACGTCGACACAAACGTCATCGGATCGGAGCGAATCTTGGACGGCATCGAGCGGGCTGAGCACGAGTTCGCCGGATTCTTCTCCGCCGTCTTCCTCTCGACATCCGTCGTCGGACCAGCCCCCGCCGCTTCCATCGCATCTATCCGTGAACGCTCGCAAATCGCCGCGACGCCGATCCTGTTGCTGGTACAACCCGAGCACGAGGCCATCGTCGCCGCCATCATCGAGAACGACACGGGGACGCAGTCCGTCTCCGCCGCCGCCGAACGCGCCGAACTCGAGCAAACGCTCGCCGACCTCACCGCCCGCGTGGGCCGCACCCCCCTACCCCCCGACCGCGCCCTCGCCATGGCTATTGAGTCAGCCCAAGTACTTGAACGCGTCGCCCGTGACGGCCGGACCGCATTCGATCCGCTCGCCGCAGAACCCGCACTGCGACAGTCCATAAACTCGAGCAATGAAGACCTCCGCATCGCGTCAATTCGCGTGCTCGCCCTTCTGTCCACACCAGCCTCGCAACAAAGCATCGCAGCCCTCGCCCTCGACACCGAAGAGAGCGAGTCCATGCGCATCCCCGCGTTCAGTGGACTGTCCGAGTCCGCAAAGCGCTTCGGCAATAGCCTCAATCCCGCCCAGGTCGACGCACTCCTCGATATTTCGATGAACGAGCCCGATCTCCGCCTCCGCACCGCAGCTAGTCACGCCCTCGGCGCACTAAACCTCGCCGCCGACAAAGCCAACCAAACAATCCTGAGATTCCACCGCGGATAACCCCCACCCGCCAGCCCCGATCAGAGCCGCGACCGTGAGGGAGCGGACATGCCGCAACGGCGAGCCGCGCTCTTCCGCCCCGCACCGGCGATCCAAGTACTACGCTCATGGTCCCGCCGATGATATCGCGTCACTCAAACCACGAAGCTTTTTTGGGCCGGGCTTGACTCGTTCGATTCGCGCCCCAACTATCGGACGGTGAGAAACGGCCGCCGCGAGATTCGGCGTGTCGTGTTGGTTTGACAATTCAATCGCACTCGATAGCGACTCGGGCGGTTATACCCCCTGTCCGTCGGCCCCGGTAGCCGATCGGCGGGGGTCTTTCGTGCGCGAAGCTCCTGAACCGATCAACGACGCTCTAAGACGGCACCAGCTTGACGTCGCGACGCGGTGGGACGGGCACGCAGCCATGCGGCGCCTGCACCGGTTCTTCGACCTGTTCAACGACGCGTTTTTCGCCGGACGGCTGCCGGCGGCGTGCATCTCACTGGATCGGACCCGGCGGGCACGGCTGGGGAATTACCTGGCGGGACGCAACGCCTTCGGACTCTCCCACAACATCAACCTGAATTCGTCGCACATCGAGCGGCTGACCTGGCTCGAACGGCTGGTGGTCCTGGCCCACGAACAGTGTCATCAGTGGCAAGCGCTGTTCGGCCAGCCGTCCAAGACGCCGAACTATCACAACCGCGAGTTTTGCGCGTTGGCGGCCCGCATCGGGATCGTGGTGCATCGTCCGAGCGGGCGGACGCTCCGAGTGACCGACCCGTTTTTGGGCCTCTGCCGCCGGGAGGGGATCGCCGACCCGGTCCCGGACTTCGCGTCCGGCGATTCGGATCAGAATGCGGATTCCGGACGCGGCAAGCTCAAGAAGTGGTCCTGCTCGTGTGATCCGCCGCTGAACGTTCGAGTGGCCGTCCCCGATTTCGATGCGACGTGCAATCGTTGCCGCCGGGTGTTTCGCTTGGCACTGCCCCGCGGTTTTTCGAGTTTAAACCGAAAAACCGTTTCCACGCACAGCCGCGACTCGGTTCCGACGCCCGCTCCCGACAGGGGAGGTCAGTCGTGAGTTCGATCCCGGATACTACGCTTCGGTCCCGCAGCGCCGGGCGCAGCCCATACGTCGCCCGTGGCCACGCGGAAGCCGGCATTCTCGCCGACGGCAGTTCACTCGGAACCGGTAAATGCCTGCTGGAACCCCGCGAAGTCGAGGAGGTCGACATCACCGTCGGCGTCCATGTCCGCCCAGAGGCAGCCGGGGTCGGTGGGGATGTCGGGGCCGTTGCCGCGCTCCGCGACGCACTCGGCGAAGAAGTAGAAGTCCCGGCCGTCGATGTCGCCGTCGGAATCGAAATCGCCGCCGCCGGGCGCAGGGATGTCGCCGTAGCGGATGTAGTTCCAGCGAATCACGTTCGGCATGTGCCAACTCTTGCCGCGAAAATTGATCCGGGCGTTGTCCGCCGGGAAGGGGCCTTCGGGAACGCCGGAATCGACGATCTCGCCGTCGATGTACCAGATGTACAGATCGCCGCCATAGAGTTCCAGGCGGTGTACGTGTGCAACTCCCGGCGCGACTTCCGCAAAGACAATCGGCAACAGGTTGTCGCGGTTCAGCTTTGCCAGGTCGCGGGCGATGAAGAAAACGTAGTGGATACCGAAGGAGTTGAACACGGACAGCGACGCGGGCGCTCCACCGGTGATTTCCGACTGGTCCCCGGCTCCTTCGACATCCCATTCGACATAGTATTGAGGGGTGGCAAGAAATTCGGTCAAATCGCGGCGATAGGCATCTGCGGCCCCTTCAGTTTCGTCGGGGCAGGCGTCCATGTCGACGTCCTGAATGTACCATCCGTCCTCAAGCCAGGTTTCTGGGTCACAGAACTGCGACACCTGATCCCATCCCGCGTCGATCGGAAAGGAGTCAGCCTCCCATGAGAACACGTCCGCGAGCAAGGGAACCGCCGTGAGGGTCACCATCGTCGCGATCGTCGAGGTGCGTGAACCTCGAAACATCATCGTACTCCCTGTTATGGGGCTTGTTTCTGTTGAACTTTCATTCTAACCAAAGGATTGAGAAATGACCATCAACTTCTACAAAACTCGCTGTTTGGCCGTTTGCGTGGCGTCAGCCGTCGCGTTGCTGCTTTTTTCGACTCAAGCGACCGCCGCCCCGGTTTGTGACGATGACGGGGGCGCCTACGTCTGCGTGGACAAGAGCGGCGATGCGCCGCTTGAGGGCACCGACTTCACTTTTGACTTTACGGACGCCGACAACCCGGACGTCGTATTCCTTACGGGTGATCTTGCTTGGAAGGTCTGGTCTCAGGTCAGCTCGTCTGACACGACGCCGGCCAACCTGGGCGATTTGACGTTGGACCCGACGGTCTCCGGCAACGATTTCGAACTGACCATCCAAAACGGAACAACGAGCGGCCCCGGAGCCGTCGACGTGAAGTCTATCGTCCTCAACGACGCCGGTTTCACCGGCTACTCGCTCATCGAGGGCGGTTCGATCAGTGGCGACCTTACGTCCGACCTGACACTCATTAAGGACAGTGGCGGATCGGGCGGATCGGCCTCCGACTTCACCATCCAGGGTGATGCCAAGGGCGACATCTTCCTCCCCCGGGGTGCCGGGTTCTCGATCAAGGGCGCGTACGCACCGGCCACGATCTCAAAGAAGATCGACGTCGGCGACATCACCAACGGGACCCTGCTCATCGGCTCGGTCGCGGCTGCACGGATCGACGTGGACGACTTCTCGAACGGCATCCTGCAGATCAACGGCGACATCGCCGGTGTGGGCGCCGCGCCGCAGTGTACGTTCTACATCAGTTCGATGGCGTCGAATTCGTCGCTACGCGGAGCCTACGAGTTGACGGCGGGATCCGAAACGATCGAAGCCGCGGTGATCCTGTCGGGCGATTTGGCCTCCGGCTGCACGATCGACTTCTCGAACGCCAAGCTGGCGAACGCGTCGATCTCGATAGGGCCACTGGGGCAATACGATCTCGTGGGCGATCTTCTGGTCTACGAGTGGTTGTCGTCCAGCGTGTTTCTGGGAGACGACATCTCGGGTGACGTTACCATTACGTCGGATTTCGCGCCGCAGTCATTCCTGCTCAAGGGCGATCTGTCCTCGGGTGGAACGATCGACATTGGAGGCGACTTCACCTCCGGTACGCTGGATGTGGAAGGTGACATCGCCGGGGATGTCCAGATACTCGGGGATATGGACGGGAACGTCACGACGGACGGAAAGCTGGCCAGTACGGGTCGGATTCTCGTGAACGGCCTCGGGACCGGCGATGTGTCGATCGGAACCGAAACCGTGTCCGGGTCGCTGATCCGCATGCTGGACGGGCTGAGCAGCACAGGGCAGGTCACCGTCAACGCAAGCGGCGGCGCGTTCGACGCCAACGGCCAGATGCACTTCGGTCCGGTCGGCGGCCCCATCGGCGGCGGGTCGCTGGGTCTGGTCACGTTTGACGGGCTGGTGCTGATCGACGGCGACATGACGTCGGGGATCGGTGTCAATGGCTGTCATGCGACCACCGATTCGCTGGACATTTGGGTATGCGGAACGGTCACCGGCCGGATCAAGGTCACGCAGACCGGCTGCTCGACGCAGATCCCGTCTCCGTATTACGCCTGCCCGTCGGGCACCTGTCCGTAGGAACCGCGTCGTCGGGATAGCGGACGACGTGGCGAGCTGGTAGCCCATGGCTGGACGTGTTCCGTGACGCACGAATCGCGCGGGGGGCTGGAGGATCGGCCCTCCGCGCTCTTGCGCCGGCTGGTTGGTCCGGGGTCATTGGCCAACCAAGGCGACACCGCGATGGAGCGGCGTAGGGTTGGTGCGCGCCTCGCGTCGGCAGTGGGATTGGATACACTGGTGTTGTGTTTCAGAGTCGATGGGGTATGTCCAATCCGGGCGGCGCCGGTGAGGAAGCGGTTTGACGCGACGAGGCGCTTCCCCTCCCTCACGGTCGGGGCTCGGATAGGACCCCGAGTGCGTGAGACACCGCACTGGCGACCGCGTATGACCGAGCGGATGATGATGGCGTTTGAACCGAGAGAATCACCGGAAGGCGAACCGAACTACGGCGGGGATGACAAACCGCACGTGGTGACGCTGCGTGTTCGCCGGCGAGTGGTCGGAGCGAGGTTGGACAAGTACCTGCACGGGCGATTCCCCCGCATGTCGCGGACAAACCTCCAGAGGCTCATCAAGGAAGGGGCGATCACGGTCAACGGGATGCCCACCAAAGCCAGCTACGAGCCGAGCAAGGGAGACGTTGTCGAAGTCATCATCCCGCCACCGCCCCCGACGCACATCGTCCCCGAAGACATCCCCATCGAGATCATCTACGAGGACGACCACATCATCGGCATCAACAAGCGGACCGGGATCATCTGTCACCCAGCCGGATACTCACAGACCGGGACGATCGTGAACGGGCTAGC
>JAJDDS010000644.1 GCA_029260195.1 Phycisphaerae bacterium | reverse complement strand
GTGGACTGCGATGAGGATTTCGCCGTCAGCGATGACGGTCTTGCGCGGGCCGATGAAAAACGCATCGAGGGGGACGTTTCGCTCGCCTGAGGGGGACCACAGAGTCACGCAGGCGTTCATGACGGTGAGGATCGGCGGCAGATCGGCGCAGGGGGCTGCGTTGGCGATGTTGCCGCCGACGGTGGCCATGTTGCGTATCTGGGGGGCGGCCATGTTGTGGGTCGCGTCGAGGATTGCAGAGTAGCCGTCCTGAATCGCGGGCGACTTCGACAGCTGTGTTACGGTGGTCATGGCTCCGATGTGCAATCCGTCGACGTCGGCGTTGACGCCGCGCAGCGAATCGATTCGGTCCATGGAGACGACATGGCCGACGGCGAAACGGCTGGTCTTGAGATCGACGAGGAGGTCGGTTCCGCCGGCGAGTAGCCGGACGTTTGGCACGTGGGCGGCGAGCAGGCCGGCGACTTCGGGGAGGTCGGTGGCTTGATGCACTTCGATGTCTGGGACGTACACGATTCTACTCCTGGCGGATCGGATTTATGCGCATGTGGCGTCCGTTCTGCGTCACGCCGGCGTTGTGAACTCCGGTTGGGATTTTGCGGGGGCGGCGTCGATCACGCCACGCAGGAACTGTTGGACCATTTGGTTCGCGAGCGCGGTGGGCGAACAGACGCGCTTGGGGTCGTACCACCGATAGAGCCAGTTGAGCGAGCCGAAGAGGGACATGGTGGTGACGTGGCGATCGAACGCGTTGTTGGGCGCGTGCTCATCGAGCACGCGGGCGACGATGGCGCTGGCGAGGTCGTAGTACTCACGGCGGATGCGTCGTGTTTCGTCGTAGGCAGTCCCGGTGAGGGAGTCGAGTTCGTGTGAGCAGGTTTTGAGAGCGGCCATGTTCGCGGCGAAGTACCCGACGTGGCTTTTGACCATGACTCGGAGTTGTTCGAGTGCGTCGTCGATGCCGTGGAGTTTTTCTCGGAGGTTGTTGAGGAGGGCGGTGAAGGCGCGGAATTGGATGAGAAAGAGCATTTTCTCTTTGCTGTCGAAGTAGTGGTAGAGTCCAGCGAGGCTGACGCCGGCGGCTTTTGCGACGGCGCGCATGGATGCTTTCTCGTACCCGACTTGTGCGATGAGGACGGTTGCGACCTTCAGGATGTGGTTTAGTCTTTCGTCGTAAGTCTCGCGGTTATCGGAAGTTCTGTTCGAGTGGGGTTGGCCCGCGTCGCGACCGAACACTTGTTCTGGTTTATGTGATATCACTGTATGGCCACTTCCGTTCTAGCGAACGTTCGCTCCTCGTAAATATGCATCGGTCAGGATCGGATGTCAAGGCAGAAATTGACGAAAAACATGCTTGACATGGCTATGAGTGCGTCGATAATGTGCCAATGGTCCCTCGGTGGGGCCGAGCGACGCTGGGGATAATCGGGCCGGCGGCGCTAGGATTGCCAATCGAACGTACGTTCGGCTTTGTGTCGCAATCGAGGCGTTGCGGCGGCGGGTTGGGCTTCCGTTCTGTGATCCATGGAGTAGCCCGAAATGAGCATGTTCCCTAATCAAAGCGCCGAGTCGTTCGACTTCCAGGATATTCGCTACGAGAAGAAGGGCTGGGTCGCCCGGATCACGATCGACCGCCCCCATAACTACAACGCTTACAGTACGCCCGCGCTTCGGGAGCTGGCGACGGCTTTCGGTGACGCAGCCTGCGATGACCGGATCGCGGCGGTGGTGTTCACCGGGAGCGGGGAGCGGTCGTTCTGTACCGGGGGAGACGTCAAGGAGTATCAGGAGAGCTATACGCAGAAGCCGCGTGATTACTGGAAGTACATGTCGTGCTTCAAGGCGTATATCGAGTCGATCACGAATTGCTCGAAGCCGGTGATCGCCCGGCTTAACGGGATGGCGGTCGGTGGGGGTAATGAGAGTCAACTGGCGTGCGACTTGGCGGTGATGGGTGAGCACGCGTTCATCGCGCAGGTGGGCACGAACGTGGGATCGGTGGCATGCGGCGGGTCGACACAGTGGCTGCCAATTCATGTGGGGGACCGCAAGGCGCGGGGGATTCTGTTTCTTAATCAGCGGTATCCGGCGTTCACATCCCTTTCGATGGGAATGGTGAACGTGGTGGTGCCGACGGTGAAGGGTTCGGACGGGGAGTTTGTCACGAAGTTCACAAATGGTCGTACGTATCTGTCGGATTGGAACACCGATCCGTGGGATCAGGCGTTCGAGCGGCGGGCGACGGCGAAGGAGATCAAGAGCGCTCAATCGGGGAAGGACGGCTTTTCGATCGACCTGTCGCGGGTGGACGAGGTCGTGGCGGAGCTGGCGGATCAAATCGTTAACAAGTTCTTCGAGTGTACGCGTTACACGAAGGCGCAGGTGAACTTCTGGAAGGACACGGCTTGGCACTCGACGGTGGGTCACGCTCGGGATTGGCTGGCGTTGCACTACACGAGTCTCGAACCGCACGAGGGGATGACGGCGTTCGTGGAGAAGCGGCGCGCGGATTATGTGGGTATGCGTGAGCGTGCGGCGGATCCGAACGGATCGAGCGAGTTTCTGTGGGGGCCGTATTGCGGGACGTGCCCGGAGTGTGGGGCGAAGGGGATGCCTCGGGACTTCGAGCATTGCGGAAAGTGTGGGGCGGCGCTGAAGGCGGCGGCAACCGGGGGGGGGGTCGGGTGTTGCGGAGTTTGGTGCGCGCGTCAGGGCGTCTTGT
>JAJDDS010000643.1 GCA_029260195.1 Phycisphaerae bacterium | reverse complement strand
GACCGGCCAATCTGGAGAACGGCAGCGACTGAAGCCAAACCGTGCCCGGACCGCGCAAAGTTGCGACAAACAATCCCTCGCCACCAAACATCATCGTCTTTATCCCCCCGGCGCGCTCGACGCTGTAGTCCACCGTGGGCTGCAAGGCGACGAGACACCCGGTGTCCAGCCGCAACGTCTCCCCGGGCTTCAGGTCTCGACGGGCGATCGCGCCCCCCGCATGCACGAACGCCAGCCCGTCCCCGGTGATCCGCTGCATGATGAATCCCTCGCCACCGAAAAGTCCGGTGCCGATGCGCTTCTGAAAGGCAATGCCAATCCGAGTCCCGCGCGCAGCACAGAGGAACGACGCCTTCTGGCAGTGAATCTCACCCCCGAGCTCGTCGACATGGAGCGGGATGATCTGACCGGGATACGGACCCGCGAACGCTACCTGTTCGCGCTGCGTCCCCTCGGCACCGAACGTCGTCAGAAACAGCGACTCGCCGGTGATCATCCGTTTGCCGGCAGTGAACAACTTCTCGACGAATCCCGTCTCCTTCGACGCATCGCCGAAGACGGACTGCATGCGGATCCCGGCGGTCATGTACATCATCGCCCCAGCCTCAGCGATGACCACCTCCTCCGGGTCGAGAGTGATCTCCACAAACTGCATGTCGTCGCCGAAGATTTCATAATCGATCTCGTCAGCCACGCGCGTCTTCGGAGGTCGAGGCGGACCGGAAGCACCGCTGGCGGCGCGGGCGAGCGCGGAAACGTGACGCGCCTTGGTCCAGTCCTGGACCCCGGGGCCGTACACCAGTGTTTCCAACCCATCGACGCGTTGCAACGCGGCAACCAGCGACGACCAATCGACAGGCCCAACGGTCTCGCCACTCTCGACGTAATACCAACCCGCGTCTTTCGACATTGTAAGATCTCCCACATTGTGGACTCGTTCCGCGTTTTTGTAGGTTGCCAGAATCCTGGTCCACATGCAAGATGTGGTAGAGGCGGTTCGCACACCGCTCGGCGCGGAACACGCGATTGGAGGAAGAATATCATGAGGAAATTGACGTGCTGCATGCTCGTGGTGACGGCGGCGGGCTGTGACGGCTTGCAGATCTCGCTCGACCTGGGTTCCATCCTCAGCCGGACGATGATTACGCTGCGGCTGGTGAACACGACGGAATCCACGGTTACCCCTTCGGTCTTCGTCAGCGACACCGAAAACCTGATATTCGAGGGGCTGACGGAGTCGTTTCTGACGCTGGACGCCAACGCGCAGAACTTCCCGGACCTTCTGCCTGGCGAGGCGCGGGAGCGGCGCTACGATTGCGACGACTTCCGAGCCGTGATGGCGGAAGACGCCGTGCTCCGCTCCAGCTTGGGCTTGTCGCAGAAGGACTCAACGCAGATCCTGATCGAGGACGACGATTTCTCGTGTGGTGACGCCGTGGTTATCACGTACAGCGGTGGGTTGTTGGATTTTGACGCCAACATCGGCGTCGACCCGGGCGGGGCATAAAAACTGCCCGACGAGCGCCGGTAGGTTGTTCCCTCCCGCGCCCGTCGGGCGTATGGTCCTTGTCACCGACGACGCGTCGGCTAGGTCGTCGTCAGCGCGCTGTCGATCGCGACATAGAGTCCCTCGACCCCGTCGCCGAACGTGGAAAGACCGACGATGGCCGCCACCACAATGACGGCGAGCATCACCGCGTACTCCGTGGCTGTGGGGCCGCTCTCATCGCAGAGAAAACGCGCCGTCGCAGCCTTGAGCATTCTGAGATGTGTTCTAAGTCCATACATCTTCGAAGTCTCCCGACACCGCCCGGGATTGCTCCTTCAACGTACGATCCGGTTTGAATGGGGGCAAATGGGCGATACCTGCGGCGCCGGACGGGGTCGCCAGTGCGGTCGGATGCGACCCCGCCTCACGAAGGACCTGTAATTCCGTGACGGACACATCCCCGGCCACACCTGACGTAAGTTCATGCAACAGAAAGGATTACGGACGATGTGCGGCGAGGGCGGCGCTGCGGAATAATCCCGGTTTCCTGCATTCGGAAGCGGAGTCAGCCTGTACAAGACAGCGCGGGCGCTCCGCGTGGTGGCCGATCGGGGTGGTCCCAACCGGTCGGCGCGAGCGGTCCATCGACGGTCCTGATTGATTGTGAAAGGCGAGTCGTGCCCCTAGGTGACATCCTTCTAAAACTCGGCAAGATCACGGCTGCGCAGCTCGAACAGGCCCGGAAGCAATGCATGCGGCCCACCGACAAGATTGAGGCTGCGCTCGTCGAACTCGGGTTCGCTACCGAACGCGATGTGATGGAAGTGATCGGAGAACAACTCTCGATCCCCGTTATCGATCTCAGCATGATCGAGGTCGACAAGGAACTGCTCAAGGTCATCCCACCGCGGATCGTACATCGCTATCGGCTATTCCCCGTCGCCCGTGAGAACGGCACGATCCGAGTCGCGACAGCCAACGCGCTCAACCTGTACGCGTTCGACGAAATCCGGATGCTGTCCGGCATGCGCGTCGAACCCCTCCTCGTCACCGAATCCGACATCCAGCAGGCGATCAATCAATACTACGGTGTTGGCGGTGAGACCATCGACGCGATGGTCGGTGACGACGTCGAGGTCGTCGGGGACGTTTCCGACGACGACAAAGACCTCATCGAGATGGCGCAGGAAGCCACCGTCGTACGCCTCGTCAATGAGATTCTCCTCGAGGCTATTCGCGATCGCGCCAGCGATGTCCACATCGAGCCGCACGAGGGCGGGCTTCGCATTCGGTATCGCATCGACGGCGTGCTCCACACCACGAACGTCCCGCCGGAAATCCGACGATTTCACGCAGCCATCGTCTCACGTATCAAAATCCTCTCGAACCTGAACATCGCCGAGCATCGACTGCCACAAGACGGCGGGTTCAAAATCCGCGCCCAGAACAAAGAGATCGACCTGCGCGTCAGCATCATCCCGGCCGTTTACGGCGCAGCAGTGGTCATGCGTATTCTTGACAAGTCCTCCGCACTGCTCGGGTTGGAAGACCTGGGCATGGCGGGAAAGGTGCTCGAGCGGTTCTCCGAGCTCATCGAGCAGCCGTACGGGATCATCCTGGTGACCGGTCCAACCGGCTCGGGCAAGACCACAAC
>JAJDDS010000642.1 GCA_029260195.1 Phycisphaerae bacterium | reverse complement strand
GAGCTGGCTGCGGTACTTGGCGACGGTGCGGCGGGAGATGTTAATCTTCTCTTTGGCTAACTCAGCGGCGATTTGATCGTCATTCAGCGGCTTTGCGGGATTCTCATCCTTGACGATGTCAACGACGCGGCGTTTGATGCTATCCCAACTCGTGCCGACGCCGTTTCCGGTTTCGGTTCCGCCGGTGAAGAAGTAACGTAGCGGGAAGACACCTTGCGGGGTCTGGACGTGCTTCTGAGCGACCGTTCGGCTGACGGTCGACGGATCGCAGCCCAGCTCTTCCGCCAGATCGCTCATGCGCAAGACCTTGAGAGCAGAAGGCCCGACCTCGAAGAATTCCCTCTGATGGACGACGATGGCTTGGGCGACGTCCATCAGGCGGTTTCGGCGGAACTTGATGGCTTCGATCAGGGCGTTTCCGCTGTCGACCTGTTTTCGCACGAAGTCCCGGAGATCCTTGCCGCTTTCCTTGGACTTGAGCATGTCGACGAATTCGCTCTTGATGTGCAGTTCGGGGAGGTTGCCTCGCGACAGGCGCACGACGTAGCCCTTCCCGCGATCGTCGCCCTCGATGGTTACGTCGGGATAGATGCGCGGAACGCTCTTGTCCACGACGAGGTGAGCCGGCTGCAATACGAGCGCATGCCGGATCACATCGACGGCGGCGGTGATCTCCCCGACGGAGTACCCGGTGGCTTTTGAGATAGCTGGGAAGCGATTTCGGGCGACGTCCTCCAAGTGCGTGGTGATGAGGGTTCGTTCGATGACGTTGTCGCCGGGCATGGCTTCGAGCTGGAGGAGAAGGCACTCGCGGTAGTCCCTGGCAGCCACTCCGACGGGTTCGATCCGTTGCACCAATGCGAGGGCGCGTTCGACGGCGTCGATGGCGAGCGGCGGTCGGGCGTCCTGAGCGATCACATCAAGGGGCATGCGGAGGTAACCGTCCTCTTCGAGGTGGTAGATGACGGCTTCGCCCGCGCGGCGGATTTCGGCTCCGACATCGAGCAAATGCCATTGTTGCAGAAGGTATTCGTCGAGCCCCTCGGGCCTGGACGCGGTGTTCGCCATGGCGTCGAGCTTGGCATCGCGCTCGCCGGCTCCGACGCGTCGGGCGGCGTAACGTTCACCGGCACGGTCCTCGAAATCGAGACCATTTTCGCGGGAGAATCGGTCCAGGCGATTGAAGCTGGCACTATCCTGACTCGGGAATTGATCGGCGTTCGGTGGCGGTCCGGCCTCCGTGGGATCTCTGGGTTCAGCCACCTCCAGCGTGACGTTTTTTTCGAGCTCCTCGGCGAGGCGGTTTTCGAGTGCCTGTGTGGAGAGCTGGAGAATGTCCATGGACTGGATGAGCTGCGGGGTGAGCCGCTGCTCCAGCCGCATGTTCTGGCCCAGGACTTGTGAGAAGGACTGTGACATTCACTCGATCCGTCGAGAACGGACACCCGCCGTCCGGGCGGAAAAACAACTGGCATGTACCGTGCCAACAACGCCGGTTCGGGGCTCGAAGACGAAATCGCTTCACCCGCGGAACGGTCGCAAACCCCATGCCGCATTATAACATGACTGAAACGAGAATGTGAGATACCTGTGAGAGAAATGGCCGGGCCTACCCGGACCCGGGGTATTTGGTCCGCACGACGCCGAATCGGCGAGTTTTGCGTCTTATGACACTCCTGGGCGTCCGCGGACCCTATAAATCCCGACGTCCGCGTATGGCGGCTTCGAGCATGGCGACGCTGGCGTATTCCAGTGGCGACCCGACGGCGAGCCCCCTTGCGGGCCTGGTGATTCTGACGTCGTAGTCGCTCAGGAGGCTCTGGATGTGGAGTGCGGTTCCGTCTCCCTCGATGGTGGGATTGGTGGCAAGAACCACCTCGCGGATATCACCGGCTTTCACCCGCTCGACAAGCTCGTCGATGGTGAGGTCGCCCGGCTCGACGCCATCGAGCGGAGCGATATGTCCCATCAGTACGTGGTACAGACCCCGGACGAGGTGAGTGGCTTCGAGGGACCAGACATCCTTGGGTTGTTCGACGACCCAGAGTTCGCCCCGGTCGCGGACGGGGTCTTCGCAGATCGGGCAGGGGTCTTGCTCGGTCAGGTTGAAGCAGTGACGGCAATGGAACACGCTTTCCTTGACGGCGCGGATGGCGGCTGCGAGGGCGTCGGCTTCGGTTTTGGATTCGCGCAAAACGTGGAAGGCCATGCGCTCGGCGCTGCGGGCGCCGATTCCTGGCAGCTTCTGAAACTCCTTTTTAAGATGCTCGATGCTGGAGAGGTGATCGGAGCTCATGATCGAATCGCTGCGCCGATGGGCACTACTTGCCCGCTCCCCCGAGCAAATCGCTCAGTCCGGGGATGTTCATGCCACCGGTGAGTTGGGTCATTTCGTCGCGGACGGCGTCCTGGGCTTTCTTGGCGGCCACCGACACCGCACCCTTGATCAGGTCTTCGAGGAGTTCAACGTCGTTGGCTGCTTCGGGTTCGATTTTGATGTCGACGAGTGATCCCTTGCCATCGACGGTCGCCACGACAGAGCCGCCTCCGGCGTCGCCATCGAAGCGTTTTTCCGCCAGTGCTTGTTGAACGCTCGCGAGGCGTTCCTGCATTTCCTTGGCTTGTTTGAACAGGCCGCCGATGTTTCCGAGTCCGCCCAGCATGTTAGTCGACTCCCGTTCCGGTGTTTTCGTCCGTGGTGCCCGCGTCATCCGTGCGCCCCCCGTCGATCGCCTCGATATCCGAAGGCTTCGGTCCGCTACGATGTACGCTCATAAGCGTTCCGTCAAACAAGTCCATGGCGCGGCGAATCGCGACGTCGGAGCGGACGCGATCCTCCTCGGCCGTCCCCACGCCGGCCGGTGTCGGCGGCGCGGCTGGACCCGGTGGCGCCAGCCGCCGCGTGGGTGAGGGTGTCCGCACCTGGCGTTCCCGGGCGGGCGACGATGGCGGCTGGGGCGGAGAATCTAGCGACTGGCGGTGCGCTCGCCCGTCGCCGGCTTTTTTTTTTGGGATGCCGCTGTCGCTGTCCCGCTGTCGTCCAGTTGACCGAGTAGTTTCTCGATGTTCGAGAAGTTCTCAGCCATCGCCAATCGGACGATGGCGGCATCCAGGAGTGCCCGCGAGGCATTGCTCGATTTGACCGAGCGGCGGACCTCTTCCATCAGGCTGACGAGGTAGACGAACGTCGGCGGATCGAATCTTGTCGCCTGTTCGGCCAGGCGCTCCCGGACCGGGGCGGGGAGATCTACCATGTCGGTCTCGGCGCCGCACACACTGAAGAGCATCAGCGTACGCAGGTGCTCGACCATTAACTCGCAGAACCGCTCGATGGTCTGGCCCGATGCCAACGACCGCTCGACGCAACCGAGGGCGGCGGCTGCGTCCGGGTCGGCGACGTGGTCCATGAGCTCAGTGACGACCTCGTCGTGAGCCACCGGGAGCACCTCATCGAGGACTGTGGGTTCAAGCTTGCCACCGCCAAACGAGAGTAGTTGATCGAGGAGGGACAGCGCATCGCGCATAGAGCCGTTGGCCAACCTGGCGATGCGGCGGATGACAGTGTCGTCAGTCTCGACCTTCTCATCATCGAGCACAGACTTGAGGTGGTCGCCGATGGCGTCGATGCTGATGCTCTTGAAATCGAAGCGTTGGCAGCGGCTGACGATGGTGGCGGGGACCTTTTGGATTTCGGTGGTGGCGAGGATGAACTTCACGTGGTCGGGAGGCTCTTCGAGTGTCTTGAGCAACGCGTTGAACGCCCCGGCGCTGAGCATGTGGACTTCGTCGATGATGTAAACCTTGAATCGCGCCCGAGCCGGTCGATAGGCGGTGTTGTCGCGAAGGTCGCGAATATTGTCGACGCCGGTGTTGCTTGCGGCGTCAATCTCGATCACGTCGAGGTCCTCGCCCTCGGCGATCATGGTGCAGGATTCGCACTTGCAGCAGGGGGTGTCGGTCGGGGCGTCGAACGCCATGCAGTTCAGGGCTTTGGCGAGTACGCGGGCGGAGGATGTCTTACCGACGCCGCGGGTTCCGGTGAACAGGTAACCGTGGTGGACGCGGTTGGAGGTGATCGCGTTCTTGAGGGTGGTGGCGATCGGCTCTTGTCCGACGAGATCGTCGAAGGATTGGCTGCGGTATTTTCGAGCCAGTACGGTGTAGGACATTCCTCGCTCCGCGTTGGGGCCGGGCCGATGATCGCTTCATTCCGCGTGACACGCCAGCTCGCGGGGCGGGCATGCAGCCGCTCGGAAACGGTGCCGGGGCGAGATGACGGTCAGGTGAAACCACGGCACCTGAGCACATCAGGTGGGCTGCTCTGTTTCCAGCCTGACCCGTTGCCTGGCGGACCCACTGCATGGGACCCGACCGCCATCACGCCCCGGCAGCGCCCAAGCCGACGGGGATCATACAGCCAAACCGGCTGAAGTTGAACAGCGCTCGGATTCAGGTGAGGGTCGGATGTGGCGCACCTACTCGCCCTCTGCGACGTAGAGACGGCTGTGACTGCTCGCGCGGGTGCAAGACTGGCAACGGTTCAGCCCGGCGCGCCGGATGACGATCCCAGAGCCGGGCTCGCTGTCCACGTCTTGCGGCCGCGGTCGCCCATGGAAACGAGGGCAACGGTGGCGCGGGGAGTACCACATGGCGAAAAAGACTCCCGACCCCTTATTCCCCCCCTTATTCCCCCGTCCCGACGGCGCCCAACCACCAGCGTCCCCGTTGCGAGCAACAGGAGCGTCATCACGAACATCCCCCATTCGGAGACGGTCGGGATGTCCGGCAGCGGAGTCGTGTTCTCGTACCACGCAATCTTGTCGTCAAACCCTGACGCGGAGAGGACGTCGATGTCCCCGTCGCCGTCCACGTCCGTCGCGAACACGGAAAGCGCCCCGTCAGCGGCGGTCGGTCCGGGATAAGGGGTCGGGAGTCTTTTTCGTCATGGGGTGCCTTTGGTGCCGGCTTTGCGCTCCGTCTTCCGAGGGCGACCGCGGGGGCGTAGCGTCGACAGCAAGCCCAGCTTTGCGGCTGTCATCCGTCGCCACCGATCGTCTCCGAACGGGGCGCCTCGAACAACGGCGTGTCGCACGGCGGATAGCTCTTCCTCCTTGTCCTTCCGAGTCACGACAGACAGCCAATTGCGCGGCGGCGCGACCGGCCACTCGCCCGGGAACCGGAGGAGAAAAGCCCGTTCGTCATTTGGGGTATTCCGCCGTCGCCATAGGCTGGACCATCGCCAGTCATCGGCCCGCGTCACGAGATTCGCACGGAGCGGGTTGCGCTCGACGTATCTGCACACGGTGAGAAAGTGCTCGTCGCGACAGATAGGGAACGACTTGAACCGGCCCTGGTAGAGGGGTCCGGTTCCGGCGGATCGGTAGTGGGCGTGGTATCGCTGCGTGTGCGTGACAGTGAGCCATCGCAGGAACTCGGACAACTCTCCGTCTTTTCGAGGCCAGACTACGAGGTGCCAGTGGTTGGGCATGACGCAGTAGCTGACGAGGCGGGTGCCCATCCGGCGCCACGCTTGCTCCATAACGCGCTCGAAGGCGAGGTAGTCGGCATCCGTCTTGAAGATCGTCCGCCGGCCGACAGCCCGGTTGAGGACGTGGTAAGCCACTCCCCCCATCGCCAATCTCGGTCGCCGAGGCATACCGCGATGATACCCGCGGGACGGCCCCGTGTCAACGAAAAAGACTCCCGACCCCTTTTAAGGGGGGAGGGATTGGCCGGCCCATGGTTGGGTGGCGTTGGCGACGCCGTTGATCAGTTGCTTGAACACGAGCAGATCGAGGGGCGAGACCGTTCCACTCCGGTCGATGTCGACGAACAGTTCTACCGGACCCTCAGTGGGCGTGAGTAGTCCGTTCACGATCTGCTTGAAGCGCAGCACATCCAGCGGATTGACAGTCCCGTCCTGATTGACGTCGGCGGGCAGGAAGCCGTAGGTCACAGTGCGGCTGGCGGCGTTGCCCTCGGTATCCTCGACATCGGCGGTGATGGTGGCGAACTGCTGGACCGGCAGGACGCCGCCGAGTTCGATCTCGATGGTCGGGTTGGCGGACGCGTCAATCGACAGGATTCCCGGATTCACACCGCCGGTGACTGCAAGATCGAAGGCTGACAGATCTAGCGGCGCACCGCCGACATTGAAGATCGGTTCGTCGAACGCGATGGTCAGATGATCGATCCCCAGATCGAGCGCGGTGCCGTCGGTGCTTTCGCGGCGGGGATCGATGTATCCATCAAATGGGTCGGCGAGCGCAATCGCCGGGGGCGCGGCGTCTGCCATTGCGAAACTGCCCACCCATGTCATCCACTGAAATGTCGTGAACTCGTGGTGCGCCCAGAACTTCCCCGGGACGACCGGGTCGGTCGCGATGGCTGAGTAGTCGCCCCAGCGAAAACCGGAAACGGGACTGGAACTCTCATGCATGATGACCATCGGCTGCATCGTGCCGAGCGGGTCGGTTGAGAGTCTGCCGGCGCGTCCCACGGAAATAAACTCGGTGGGGCTGGAGCGGGCGAAGACGACGGCTGCGTTGTCGAATTCATCGGCCCAGATACTGCCGAAGAAGGTGCGGATTCCGGGTCCGGGGTCGATCTCGCCGGACTGGACAAGTTCGGGCGTGCCGCCGACCGGCCAATCGTTCATCCGAATCTGGTACCAGCGCTGCAGGACGCGCGAGGAACCGACGTGGTGCGTCGCCCAGAGCGACCCGTTTCGATACATGCAACTCCAGAACCTGGCTTCGAAGGTCTCGACGTCGATGCCGGTACCCATGCTCGGTGGGTTCTCGGGCTGTGTGTATAAGGGCACGTCCAAGTCAAACGTCTGTCGCTGGGGATTACCGAGCGGGTCGGTGATCGCGTGGAGGCGGATGGTGCTGCTGAGCCCGGACTCGAACGCCTGCGCCATATACTGCGCGGGGGGACTATCGTAGCTCTGGGCGAGGCCGATCGATTGGGATCCGGTGATGAGCAGGCTGGTGGTGGTGGGAGTGTCGCCGACGAGGAGGGCGGCTTTGTCGACCATGTAGATGAGGTACTTGTCGGGTCCGAAGAAATCGGCGCTCAGGTAAACGGCTTGCTCGTCGACGGCGATGTTTGGGGAGTCGATGTCGGTGTCCTGGGCTTCGGCGAGGACGTTGAAACGGTACTTGTGCCACGCGCCGTTGGGGTCCGCGTCGTCCGAGACAGCCAGCAAGAAGAACGGAGTCTGGGGCGATTGTGGCGGCGGCGGGACGCGCTCGTTGGCCATGGCGAAGAAACGCTGCGAGTAGGGATCGTAGACGACTTCCGGGTCGAACACGAAGTTGCCAGTGCCAAGGTCTCCCCAGAAACCAAACACGTTTTCGATTTCATCCTGAAACGTGCGTGTTCCATCTTTCTCGTAGAACGAGATTTCGCCGTTGGTCATGAGCACGATGTGCTCGGGGCCGACGGCCATGTGCGGGTCGGGCGGGGTCCAGCCAGTGCTGACGACGCCGAGGAATCCGAAATCGTCACCGGTTCCTTGTTCGGCGGCGACCAGCGCGTCGCGATCCAGCACGGGGGCTTCGGGATCGAAGACGGGGGGGACGTGCGGTTCAGCCGGTATCGAAGGATCGGTCGGCGCTTGCGTTTGAGGGGGCTGCAGAACATTTGCCTTGAAGGATGGCGGCAGCAGGAGCGACACGTTTGCGCCGGAGGAGTCGCCGTGGCCCGCGTCGCCCGACCACGCGAACGTCAGGCGACCGTCGTTGGCGTAGGCTGCACGTTGGGAGCCGACGCCGACGGCGATCCGTTGATCGCCCGAAGCCCACTCGGACGCCCGGAAGACGTCGCCCCGCGAGCGGCCGTTGGATTTGTACAAGCGGGCGAATAGGTTGATGTCGCCTTGCGTATCGGACGTGGCGCTCCAGGACACGACGAATCCGCCATCGGCGCGTCCGGCGACGGCGAGGCCGGTCGTTCGATCGAATCCGCCCTGATCGACGCGTTTCGGATTGCCCATCGGCGAACCGTCAGGGGCGAACCGACGCAATGAAATCACGTAGTCGTCCTTCATCGCCGTCGCCCAAGCCACGGTCAGCATTCCGGAGGGCGAAACGGCGATTGCGGGTTCTATGTGCATCAGGCCGTCGGGCGCGCTCACCGCGAACTCGGCGGCTGCGGCTGTGCAATCGGATCTGAATCTGCGGCCGACGATGCCGGTTGGTCGACCGTGAATATCTGAACGAGCCCACACGACGGTGATCGTTCCGGCGTCGTCGACACCGACGCAGGCCAGCCGATCGCGGACGTTGTTCACCTGTCCGACGGGGAACGCATCATCGAGCGGGGCGCCGTCCGCGCCAACCCGGCGCGCTAACACGCGGGATGTCCGCGTCGCGTCGGATTGCGTCGTCCAGACGGCAACGGCGCTTCCATCGCCACAGCCCGTGATCGCAACTTCCGACTGATGGCCTGCGGGAACGTGGTTGACCATGATCTCCTCTGTCAACGGCGATAGCGACGCGTCAAACCGCCGGGCGATGATCGCGCCGCGGTCGCCGTCCTGGCCGTAGGATTCCCAAGCAAGCCAGACGTTACCCGTTCCATCAAACGAAACCACCGGGCGCGTCTGGCTGTTGGGCGTGTAGCTGTTGACGTGTACCTCGCCGCCGAGCGTCTGACCGGAGGCGCCGAGGCGCCGGGCGAAGATGCCGTAGGTTCCCGACTCCTGTCGGCGACTCTCCCAGACGACGATCGTACCGCCCTGGCGATCCTGTGCGAGGGCAACGTTGCCTTGGCTGCTCGAGGTGTATGCGTTCGCCTGGACGTCCGTCCGCACATACCGTGTGCCGCCGATCACTGTGGCCTTGTCGGGTCGCGGCGCGACGGTGACCACGCCGTCGTTCCGGCGTTGGGCGTGTTCGCAGCCGACAGTTGCCATCATCGCCGCGAGCGCGACGCCGCAGTTTCGAGCGGTCGTAGTCGGACGCATTGCCAGTCCCCTCAGTTGCGCGGTTATTTGGATATCGATCGCCAATGCGACCACGGATCGCCAGATCCACGGGCGAAATCGTCGGCGAGTTTCCTCGGCGAGGATCCAGGTGGATATCGATGGTAGCGGATTGGATCAAGCGGAGTCAACGAACGGAGTCCGCAGGCAGCAGAGAACCGTTATTATCGCTTCAATGCGCGTCAGGAAACGCCGACGCTGACCGCCCCGGCGTGTCCGGCGGCACGTAGTTCAAGCAGAGGTCGCAGTTCCTCGAACTGCCCGGCCATGGGCGACGAGGAGTACTCCTCGGCGATTTCACGCCCGATAGCGAGCGCTTGTCTGTAGTCACCGTCGAAGACAGCCTCGCGAAAATCGGAGCGGAGCACCTCCATGCGATGAGCATCCGCGCGCCGTACGTCGACAATGCGGTTTGTGGGTCGCTCCAGATGTTCGAAGAGATGTCCCACGGTGTTTGCCGGTATCGAATCTGCTTCGGGAACGAGTCGCGGGAAGGACTCGCCGGTGGCTGCCGCGACCAACTCGGAGGGGTCGCCCGGCCCGAGCGCCGAGAGGTTTGCGCCGGGACCGATTTGTACGACCAGTTCCTCGAGCGCGTCGGCGCGTTTGTGCAGATCGGACAAGGCTCGTTGATTGGCGTCGACCAGGGTGGCCATTTGCGTAACGCAGTGCATTCCGATGCCCAGGCCGATTGACCCCCAGACAACACCGGCGCCGATCAGAGCGTCAAAAACTTCGCGGTGAAACGCGGAGTAGAATACGTACCAGAGTCCGCCGAAGGCGAACGTTCCGAAGAAAACGTAGATGGCCCACTGTGCGCGCCGCAGCCACTTCTTGGATATGCCGTGCTCAAACATCCCCGATTCGCCTGCTTACTTTCCCCCGTCCCCCGAGGGACGGCTGATCTGAACGTACCCGCCAGCAGCAGGTTGGGCAAGTGACGTACGATCGGGACGCGCGTATTCGGCAAGGTCGCTGGGCACTGGGATGGTGACTTCGAGCCATGTGCAGTCGGTGAGTGTCTTGATGCGCGCCGGGCCAAGTGCCGCTGGCAGAAGCACCGTGTCGCCGCGAGCGAACGCGACACGCTCGTCCCCGGAACCAAACGCCACCTCGCCGCGCCCGTCGAGCACAACCCAAACGATCATTTCGCCGGTTGGAAGGTTCTGTTCGACGCCCTCGACCATTCGGACCCGTT
>JAJDDS010000641.1 GCA_029260195.1 Phycisphaerae bacterium | reverse complement strand
GGCTGGGCATCGACCTCGTGGCGATGAACGTCAACGATCTGATCACCTGTGGGGCGGAACCGCTGTTCTTCCTCGACTACCTGGCTGTCAACAAGCTCGAACCCGACGCCCTTCTCGAACTCATCGAGGGTATTGCTGACGGGTGCGAGCAGGCTGGATGCGCCCTGCTCGGCGGGGAGACGGCTGAGATGCCGGACCTCTACGCCAAGGGTGATTTCGACCTGGCGGGTTTCTCGCTCGGCGTCGTCGAGTACGGGCGGGCCATCGATGGCCACCGCGTGGCGCCAGGCGACGTGATCATCGGCCTGCCGTCGAGCGGCGTGCATTCGAACGGGTACTCGCTGGTCCGAAGGGTCATCTCGACCGCCAAGCTCAAACTCGATCGCGTCTACGACGAACTCGGCGAGTCGCTGGCGGAGGCGGTGCTTCGGCCGACCCGCATCTATGTGGCCGACGTGCTGGCGCTGCTCGACGGCTACCGCACGCGCGTGGTCAACGGAATGGCGCATATTACCGGCGGAGGATTGGTCGAGAACGTCGAGCGCTCGCTGAACGCGGGCTGCGACGCGGTCATCGAATTAAAAGCGTGGACCCCGCCGGCGATCTTTCCGTTCCTTCAGTCGCACGGCGTGCGTCGCGCGGAGATGTTCAAGGTGTTCAACATGGGCGTCGGATACATACTGATCGTTCAACCGCGGTACGCCGGCGGCGTGGTCAAACGGCTGGATGAACGCGGCGCAGTTCCACTAATCATCGGGCGGGTCAAGCGCGGCAAGGGCAAGGTCACGCTGAAATGAGCGGAAAGAACATCGGGTTCATCGGCACCGGTATCATGGGAGCGCCGATGGCGATCAATCTCATCAACGCCGGGTACTCGCTATCCGTAAACAATCGAACACGGGACAAGGCGCAGCCCGTGCTCGATGCCGGAGCGCGTTGGTGTGACACTCCGGCGGACGCAGCCCGCGGCGCGGACGTCGTCATTACCTGCGTGCCCGATTCGCCGGACGTGGAGACCGTTTATCTAGCGGATGACGGGGTGTGCGCGGGCGTCGGAAAGGGCGCGGTGGCGGTCGACATGTCCACCGTCTCACCGGACACAGCCCGCAAGGTTGAACGAGCCCTGCGCACGCGCGGGGCAGCCTTCCTCGACGCGCCCATCTCCGGCGGAAAGACCGGGGCTGAAGCCGGGACGCTCGCGATCATGGTCGGTGGGGAGGAGGACGCACTCAAAACTGTCCGCCCCGTACTTGAAGCCATGGGCAAGACGATCGTCCACTGCGGTCCAAGCGGTGCGGGGCAGTTGACCAAGCTGTGCAATCAGATCATCTGCGGGCTGAACCTGCTCGCCGTCAGCGAAGCCATGGTCTTCGCGAAACGTGTCGGTCTCGACCCAGCCACCATGCTCGATGTCGTCTCGTCGGGGGCGGCGGGTTCTTGGGCGGTCGACAATCTGGGTACGCGCATGCAGCGCCGCGATTTTGATCCGATGTTCATGATCGACCTGCAGCAGAAAGACCTGCGGATCGCCCTGGACGCAGCCTCCGGCAATCGCACCCCGCTTCCCGGCACGTCGCTTGTCCACCAACTCCTCGCCGCGAACCAAGCCGCCGGAGAGGGCCGCGAAGGGACACAAGCACTCGTCAAGACGCTCGAACGCCTCGCACGAGCCGACTGATCGGCCACGCTGGGCAACCGCCGCCTTTCCGCTAGAATCCAACCCGTCCGGGCTGGGTGTCACCGGCATGCGCCGGTCACGAACTAGCGACCACGACAGCCAATCAAAGTGAGGAATGAATGAGTACCAACAAGCCCGTCAACGTCATCATCATCGGAGCGGCTGGAAGAGATTTTCACGATTTCAACGTCTACTATCGCGACAACCCGCGCTACCGGGTGGTGGCTTTCACCGCAGCCCAGATCCCGGATATCGATGGCCGCGTCTACCCACCCGCGCTGTCCGGCGAGCGCTACCCGGAAGGCATCCCCATCCACGCGGAAGAGGAATTGTGCGACCTCATCGCCAAACACAACGTCGACGAATGCTCCATGGCGTATTCCGACCTCCCCCACGAGCAGGTCATGCACAAAGCCGCTCTGGTCAACGCAGCCGGTGCGGACTTCCGGATGCTGGGCTCCGCGTCGACCATGGTTCAGTCATCAAAACCGGTCATCGCGGTCTGCGCGGTGCGGACCGGGTGCGGCAAGAGCCAAACGTCGCGCCGCGTCACCGAGATCCTCAAGTCCATGGGCAAGCGCGTGGCTGCCATCCGGCACCCCATGCCGTACGGCGACCTCAACAAGCAGATCTGCCAACGCTTCGCCGCCATGGAACACATGGATAGGCACGAGTGTACTATCGAGGAGCGCGAGGAGTACGAACCGCACGTGGCGATGGGAAACGTCGTTTTCGCCGGCGTCGATTACGAACGCATCCTCCGCGAGGCGGAAAAGGAAGCCGACGTCATACTCTGGGACGGCGGAAACAACGACCTCTCCTTCTACAAGCCGGACCTGCTCATCGTGGTGGCTGACCCGCATCGCCCCGGACACGAACAGCGCTATTACCCGGGCGAGACCAACGCCCGTATGGCTGACGTGGTCGTCATCAACAAGGTTGGCACGGCTGACGCGGCGGACGTCGAAACCGTCGGGCGCAACTTCCACAAGATGAATCCGTCCGCCCGCATCATCAAAGCCGAGTCCCCGGTCACCGTCGAAGATCCCGACGCGGTCAAGGGAAAGCGAGTTCTGGTCGTCGAAGACGGACCGACGCTGACGCACGGCGAGATGAAAATCGGGGCCGCTCACGTCGCAGCCCAGCGACACGGTGCGGCTGAGATCGTCGACCCGCGTCCCTACGCCGTCGGCTCGATCAAAGCCACGTTTCGGAAATACACGCACGTGACCGAAGTCCTGCCGGCAATGGGCTACGGTGACAAGCAGATGTCCGAACTGCAGGAGACGATCAACGCAACCGACTGCGATCTGGTGCTGATTGGCACGCCGATCGACCTGGGCCGCCTGCTCAAAATCAACAAGCCCGCGATGCGCGTCCGCTACGAACTCGACGCCG
>JAJDDS010000065.1 GCA_029260195.1 Phycisphaerae bacterium | reverse complement strand
GTCAGCAGGTCCATGGCGACTTCGGGCGTAATGCGCTCCCCACTTCCCCGATGCGACAGAATGACGCCGAAGCAGACGATGAACGCCAGTCCGACCAGGAGTCCGATCTTAGTCTCAACCGCCATCGTGCGAAGTCCCTTTCAGCCGCAATTCGGTCACACCCTTTTCCGCCGATACGCTGGATGCGGAATCCGTTCCGCACCCCGACGCGCCTATCCGCCCATAGATCAAACCTCCACGACGCGCCTCGCGACGCGCAGCTTGGCGCTCCGCGACCTCGGATTCAGTTCCCGCTCATCCGGTTCCGCGATCACCGGACGCTTCGTGATGATTTCGTATTCCCCCTCCGTCTTACGCTTGCGAAAATCGCGTTTGACCAACCCATCCTCGAGACTATGAAACGCGATCACGCCGATTCGCCCACCCCGATTCAACCGCTCCGGTGCCCGCTCCAGCAGCGCCGACAGCGCATCCAACTCGTCGTTCACCGCGATCCGCAACGCCTGAAACACGCGCGTGGCTGGATGAATCTTCGACTTCCGGGAGTCCGGTGACACGTTTAGCGCCTTGCACACTACGTCCACCAACTCCAACGTACTGCTGATTCGCTTGTCTCGACGAGCCTGACAGATCCGTTTCGCGATGCGCCGACTGAGACGCTCCTGCGAGTTGAAGTAGATCAGGTCCGAAAGGTCGTCTTCACGAAGTGCGTTCACCAGATCGATCGCCTTCTTGTCAGAGCGGTCGTCCATCCGCATGTCCAACGGGCCGTCCCGCCGAAACGAAAACCCGCGAGAAGCGTCATCCAACTGCACCGAGCTGACACCCAGGTCCGCCAGCAACACGTCAACACCGTCGATCCCGGCGTCGTCCAACGCGTCCTCGAACGCCACGAAATTCCGCCGATCCAGAACGACCCGGCAGGACACGCCCGCTAAGCGCCGCTCCGCCTCCGCCAGATTGCACGCGTCGACGTCCAAGCCAATCAGTACGCCGTCCGAGCCAATACGCTCCGCCATCAACAGCGCGTGGCCAGCCAAGCCAACCGTCACGTCCAGCACCACGTCCCCCGGCTGCGGACCCGTCAACTCCATCACCGGACCCGGTAACACCGGAACGTGTGTCGGCTCCTGCTCAGCCACCATCCGTCAGGTCGCACCGCGGCGGGGGTCCGTCTGCCGTCCTTGGCTCCGGCCGCCTCCCCGCGCATCCCAGTCTCGATCCAATCGATCCGGGCGTAACACCGGGTGCCTTCGATCGCAACCGACAGCCCTCCACAACCGGTGCCGAACCGGCGCTACCCAACGGTCCGAAACCGGAGACGCGAGCGACGTCCCAACTTCGTTTCGCGAGCAATGCCCGTAGATCCGGGTGCGAAGTTTTCCTTCCTGCCGATCACACATCATCGAAGCCACCTAAGGTGACCGCTCCACCTGGGATTCATACCCATCGACGCCGTGACTCCGTTCACGCAAACCGTCGCGGGCGGTGCGATGTTCCTTACCATTCCCGCTCCGCAGTGTGACGATCCCTGTCACACGTCACGAAGTGACTATCCTTACGCCTCGAGCCGCGGGCTTCAGCCCGCGCGGACGCCAAAACCGAAAGCAACATCCCGGCGACACGTCCACAATGCCCTGCAACATACACTCGATTCTCACGCCTCGCCCCGCTCGCCGCGTTCGTTCGCGTCCGGCGGGATGGGCATCCGCAAGAAACTCTGGAGCTTCGCGCGACGCGACCCGACGTCCCGCAGGAACGACTCGTAGGCATCCTTGTTCCACAGGTCGATCCGAAATCGGGCACCGGCTACGTACACGTCCCTGCCAAGCTCCGTCATCGCCAGCTGCCGTTCGGGAAGGACCAGGCGTCCCTGCCGATCCATCTCCACCCGACTCGCCAGCGAGAAAAACATCTGCTCAAAATCGAGCGCGTCGTCGCCCGGAATCTCGTCCGTCTGCAACGCCTCGACCTTCCGAACGAAATAGTCCTCCGGATACAAGGAAAGAGTCTGCGATCTCTCCCCCGGCACGACGTAAAGAACCGCCCCCTGCCGCTCCCGATCCAGAACATCCCGATGCGGCGCCGGAATCTGAATGCGGTTCTTGTCATCAACGCCCCGTTCGTAGGCGTCGGTAAAGATTTTTGGACTTGTGTAGCTCACGTCGCCGCACCACTCCATGGGATTTCGTGGGATTATAATCCACTGCGCGCCACTCGCAAGAGGAATACCGGTTTTTGGTGCAAAAAATGAAGATGAGACCGACACGCCACCGGTAGTGGGCCACGTGCTGGCACCCACAAGTCGCAGCCATTCCCACGCCTTCTCTCCGCTCCCGCGACTCACCGGCCGACCGACCAGCCTGTGATATCCAAAACCTCATAGCCTAACATTCGCCGAACGCCAGGAATCAACCAGCGCGCGAGCTACGGCGGAAGATAGAAGTGCCACAGCGTGACACTTTGCCGCAGCCAGTGCCAATCTGTGACACTTCACCGGCGAAAGTGCCATGTATTGACACTCATCGGCTCAGGGTCTCGCGATACAGGTCGGCGTAGCGGACCACACACCCTGCTTGCGTGTAGAGATCTTCGACGTGTTTGGCGGC
>JAJDDS010000640.1 GCA_029260195.1 Phycisphaerae bacterium | reverse complement strand
CACTTCGCATGCTTGCGACGGCGGGACATAGTCGGGAGACGTATGGTCACCAGTCACGCAGTCTTGAAAAGCCGCATAGTCGATCAGGTCCGTGTCGCCGTCACTATCCGCGTCACTGTCCCCGATCGTGTGGTGAACGCGCAGGAAGTACACATCCTGCTCGCCGTTAAACGTCGCCGCGTAGGCGAGATTCACGCCGGCTGCGTCCGAGACGCTATGGTAATAGTCGCCAAGCTTCGCCTGCTGCGGCCAGCCCACATGACTGTCAAAAACCGGGCTGACCGCCACGTTCTCGGACCAGGTCAAACCGGTGTCTGTCGAGTACGCGTAGTACAACTGCGAGAGGTTGTCGATGGCGGTGTTACGCGTATCGTTCCAGAATGCGTCGATGCGTCCGTTCGGCGCGACCGACATCGTTCCGAACCACTGCCAAGCGCCATTGTCCGTGGGATCGTCGTTGACGCGGACTGGGGAACTCCAGGTCTGACCACCATCAGCGCTGCGGGCGAACATGACGTCGAGCGCGTTCGGAAGCAGCGGCCGCACCGACGCGAGCAGATAGACGTTTCCGCGAGAGGGTCCATCCGAGTGGTCCGTCGCGATCCACACTTGGCCCAGGAGCCCGCCCGGGTTCGGTCCCTGTGCGAAGACCGTCGTCCCGCCCAAATCGACGAACGTCCCCGAGAAGAACGGCGTCGCCCCAGGGTCCTGGGCGTTCGTGGACTTGACGACGGTCGCCCCGATCCCCGACTCGTAGACCTCCCCGTCAGGGCCGACCGAAATCGTCCCCCATCGCGGACTCAGCGGCAGTTGGACGGGATCCATGAAGAACTTTCCGCCGTCGGTCGAGCGTGTGAAATCACCGTTGCAGCAACTGAACTGTATGTTCCACGATGCATAGATATTGCCTCGACCGACGCCGGCGGTGCGATCGACCGCGATCCACGCCTTGTCCCCGCCCCGCCCTGGGACGGGACCGGTCCAGTGGACGCCGCCGTCGGTGGACTTGAAGAACTCGGCTGATGCTAGCGTACTGAGACTGTAGTAGTAGAAGTTGCCGTCAGCATCCGAATCGAGTACGGGGTCGCTGCGAAACTGCCCCGGCTGAAGAACGCCGGGGAATGTCCACGTGTCCCCGCCGTCTTGGCTGTACGCGACACCCGCCTGGCGAAAATCGGATTCAATGCTGTCAAACTGCCGCCACCCGATGGCGATTCTGTTCGGATCATTCGGATCGACGGCGATCGACGGCTCGTTCGCGGCGTCCCCGAATATGTTGTTCCCGAACGCATCGACGTTCACCTGCACGCTGACGAACGATCCCTGCGCCAGGGACGCCCGCTCCGGCAGCACCTCGGGTTGCGCGGGCGTGGGCAGATAGCGGTCGTGCACCTTCTCCTGATGCCCCGGCGACGCCTGAAACGGCCCCATCCCCGCGTTCGTCAACAGACCGTTCGCGGGTTCATTAAGCCGATGGTCCGCATCGACGCCGCCGAGCGCGACGGTGATGACCAGGATCGACATTATTGCGTTCATTCGGTCGGCTCCACTTCCAGGCCCGTTGCCACTCAGCATACACGATTCCGCCGGCGAATCGCGATGACGAACACGGTTTTCCACGTGCTTGATCCACTCAGCCTGTCCGGCTGCGAGGATTCAAGCTGGTATCGATGTGTCGACCGAGGGCTTCGGAATCCGTCATTCCGGGCGTAGCGAGGAATCTTGCCGAGCAGGGATGAACGTGGGTCAAGGCGCCGCCGACTGAAACGGGTCAGCCAGAAGCGAATCGATCGATACTTCGGTCTGCACGCCAGACGCCATGTCCTTCAAACTGACGACGCGCTCCGTGCGCATCTTCTCATCCACAATGACCACCCGCCGGGCGTGCTTCGCCGACGCTTGTTTGAGCTGCTTGCCAACCCCCTGACGCTTGTACGAAAACGTCGCCGCATGGTCCTTGGCGCGAAGTTGCGTTGTCAGACGGATGACGTCGTCGAACACCTCCGGGCTGGCGTCGATCACAAAAATGTCGATGGCGGACACGTATACCGGGATCATGTCCAACTCGCGGAGCACGTCCTCGATCACCACGTCGCTCGTCGCGAACCCCGTTCCGCTCATCGGCGGACCACCCACCTTCTTCAGCAATTGGCCGTACCGCCCCCCACCGCAGATCGCTCGTTGCAACCCCCCGGTCCCGAAGGCTTCGAAAACCACGCCCGTGTAATACGCCAGCCCCCGCACCACCCCCATGTCGAACCGGCAGCACGCCGATGCCCCCATCGTCTCAAGCAACTCGAACAACCGCCGAATTTCCTCGTATCGCTCCTCTGCCCCCGCATGCCCCTCCACTGCACCGCGCAGGTCTTCCAGACCGCTTGACCCCTTGGCTTCCCCGAGGGATATTAACAAATCCCGCTGCTCCCCCGGCAGCTTCAACTCCTCGACCATCTTCTCAAACGCCCCCGCGTCCAGCTTGTCGCGCTTGTCCAGCACCGCGTACACCGCGTGGAATCGGTCCGGGCGCACATCAGCCTTCTCAAGAATCGCAGCCAACAACGCCCGCGAATTGACCTTGATGACGAACTGCTGATCGCTCAGCCCAACCTGCCGAAAAAAGTCAGCCGCCACAAGGATGCACTCCGCGTCCGCCAGCACCCCGTCCTCTCCCAGGATGTCGATGTTCCATTGAAAAAACTCCCGCAACCGGCCACGCTGCGGCCGCTCCGCCCGACACAGGCGCGGTATCGAGAACCACTTGACCGGCTTGGGCAGCCCCTGCGCCTGCGCCGCGACCATCCGCGCCAATGTCGGAGTCATCTCCGGACGGATGGCGAACGCGTCACCGCCCCGGCTGGTAAAGTGAAACAACTCGCTGACAATCTCGTCGCCGCTCTTGTCGCGATAGAGATCGAGCAATTCGAAGATCGGACCGTCGTACTCCTCAAACCCGTTGCGCAGCGAGACCCGACGCCACTGATCGACGATCCAGTTGCGGGTCGCCATCGCTTCGGGATAAAAGTCGCGGGTACCGCGCGGCCGTTGAAACTTCATGTCGGATGGACTCCGCGAGACATCGTCATCCCGAGCGAAGCGAGGATTCTCGCCGAACGCGGCCAACCTCTTCTGAGCAATTTAGAGCGACGGGATCACACCGTCAAAGGTGAACTGATCGCCCTTCCGATCGAACACGGTGAAGCGAATCGATGTCGTCCCCGTCTTGTTGAGCTGGTCCGCCCGCGGCTCGTAGGTCACCACGTACCGGCCGGATTGACCGACTTGCGTGTGCGTGAACCCCGCCCCGTCCGCCCGATCCCCGAGCACCGACGAACGGTCGCCGTCGTTCTTCACGAGTTCCAATCGCCCCGTCCCCATGTCGAGGTCCGCCGTCGGATGATCAATCGGCAGTTCGACGACCGTCTGGTACACCCGAAGGTCGAGCGCGTCGCGCGCCACCGACACATCCTTCGGATCGTGCGGCACATCCGCCCGCATCCATCGCCCACCGATCAACCGTGCGTCACGAAGCCCCCGACGCCGGTACGCCGCCACCGACACGCTGACGACATCCCCAGGGCGAACGCCAACCACGTCGAATCCGAACCGATAGTGCCCCGTCCCGTCCAGCTCAGCCTCCACGCGCTCCGCTCCGCACGTCGCGACGCAGTAGTCCGACAACCCGAACGGATCGATCGCCTCACGATGCAAGACACCCTTGGTCAGCGCGAAGCTGAATTCGACGTGCTCTCCCACATGCGCCCACTGCCGGTCCAGGCTGCACCACGGCTGATCCGGCCCGGTGTCCGTCGCGAGCGAACCCGTGCGGCAGCCGGACGTCAATCCCGCGAGCGCTATCGCCGACAACGCGATGACCACCCCACATCGCCCCCCCCTACCGCCGCGGGACGCGTCGTCCCAGACGCCATCACACCCCGCCAAGTTGAATCGTTTTCTCGCGAACAACGCGTCCCTTCCGGGTAGCCTTCCTCTTCGTCTTCTTCTTCCGATTCGACGTGCGCTCTTTGGCAAAGTGCTCCTTCGCGAACGCCACGATCTGCTCGGGCTCGGTGAACAGGTGGTCGTACGAGTAATCCCCGCCCGCGTAGTCGCAATCCTTGGCTTTGTACTCCGCACAAATCGCCGGCCGAGTCTCGTACACGCCACACTTGAAATCCGTTCGCAGATTCCGGCAGCGCGTCCGAAACTGGACGTACCAGTCCCCTTCCTCCACGAACAGCGTCATCCCCTCGTGCATGAGGTACCAACGCAGGTCGTCGAAATCGCGCTTCGTCTCCGGCTCGTCTATCGGCAGCGCCACGTAGTGGCAGCACTCAGCCGTGCAATGCTCGCAAAGAACGTTTCCCATCCGACCCAGTCTCCTTGCCAATGGTTCAGCGATGGCGGATTATATCGCCACGCCAACGAAAGGGTCAACGCATGGCTGCGGCTGGACATCGAGCTCAAATGCGCATCATCGCCGGAACCTGGCGATCGCGCAAACTCCACGCACCCGAGACCGACAACACCCGCCCCATGCCCGACCGCATCCGTGAAGCCATCTTCGGAATCCTTGCCTCACGCTACCAACTGCCCGGGGCAATACCCCCCTTCTCCGTGGCTGACATGTTCGCGGGCAGCGGAAGCATGGGACTCGAAGCCATCTCCCGCGGAGCAGCCGCGTGCGACTTCCTCGAGACCGGACGTAGAGCCGTCGCAGTGCTCCGCCAGAACCTCGACCACCTCGAAGCTGGGCCCACCTGCCGCCTCGTGCGCACCGACGCCTGGACCGCTCCGCTCGCGACGCCCCGCCCCGCCGCGCCCTACGGCCTGATCTTTCTCGACCCCCCATACCGCGACGCGCGAGACGTCGCCCGTGGTGCGAAAGTCCCCGCTCTGCTCTCCGACATCTTCCGCGCCCGCTGGGCTGACACCGACACCATCATCGTCCTCCACCACGAGGATCGCGTCGAATACCAGCCCGACGACCGCGCCCCGTGGACCGTCTCCGACCGCCGAATCTACGGCAAAGCCGCCATCACGTTCATCATGCATCGTTCTCACCCCGGGGACGACGCGTGAGACCCAAGCGATCCGCCAAACAAGCAGCCGTCGACGTCATCGAGTCGCTCCGCGCCGCCGGACACGACGCCCTACTGGCCGGTGGATGCGTACGCGACATGCTCCTCGGGCTCACCCCGAAGGACTACGACGTCGTCACCGACGCGACCCCCGACCGCGTTCGCGAGCTCTTCCGCCGAACCGAAATGGTCGGCGCCCAATTCGGCGTCGCCCTGGTCCGCCACGCGGGACACCAAATCGAGGTCGCCACCTTCCGCGCCGACGGCGCCTACTCCGACGGCAGACATCCCGATGCCGTCGTCTTCGGAACGCGCACCGACGACGCGAACCGACGCGACTTCACCATCAACGGTATGTTCTACGACATCGCCGACGATCAGGTCATCGACCACGTCGGCGGCCGGCGCGACCTGCGCGACCGCGTCATCCGCGCCATTGGTCACCCCGACCGTAGGTTCAACGAGGACCACCTGCGCATGCTGCGCGCCGTCCGCTTCGCCGCACGCCTCGATTTCGCAATCGAACCCGGCACACTGTCTGCCATCCAACTGCACGCCCACCAACTATCGACCATTAGCACCGAGCGCATCCGAGAGGAGTGCGGACTTATCCTTACCCACTCCACCCGCGCCCAGGGATGGCAATGGATCGCCTCGACTGGACTGGCTGACTATATCATTCGCAATGTCACATTCACCCCCGAACGATCAATCGAAATCGCCGACCGACTGGCCGCACTGCCGAAAGACGCCGGTTTCTCGCTCGGCCTCGCGATTCTGTCGTCCACACTGTCCCCCAAGTCTGCCGCGTCCGCCTGCCGCGCCTTCACCTCCCCCAACGTCGAAGCCGCAGCCGTCGCCTGGCTCCTGTCACAACTCCCTCGCGTCCAACACCCCGACGCCCTCGAGTTGGCTGACATCAAGCTCCTGCGCGCCGATGCCCGTTTCGATCGTCTATGTGATCTGTTGCGCGCCGAACTAGTCGCCACCGCCACCCCCCCCACT
>JAJDDS010000639.1 GCA_029260195.1 Phycisphaerae bacterium | reverse complement strand
CAAGTGGATGTAGTGTGTAACCAGCAGAATGCCGTTGCGGGTGGCGATGCCACCCAGCGAGATGAAACCTACGAGGCTGGCAACCGTCAAATCTTGCTGCGTGATCACGAGCGCCGTCACGCCACCAATGAATGCGGTTGGTAACGCGATGAGGATTTGCAGCACAATCCGCACGGACGGAAACAGGATCATCAGCACTAAGAACATGCCAATCACGGAGACTCCCGCCAGGATCACAATGAGTCTCGTGGCTCGCTGCTGGCTCTCAAACTGACCTCCATACTCGACGAAGTAACCTTGGGGGAGTTGTACCTGGCTCTGAACCCGCTGCTCGATTTCGGCAACGGCACCGGCCAAGTCGCGGTCCTGTGTGTTGCAGCGGATGACGATGCGGCGGCGAGCGTTCTCACGATTCACGGCGTTGGGGCCCATGCCTTCACCGATGTCGGCCAGTTCGCGTAATTCGATCTGCCCGCGATGGTTCGGAAGATCGATTCTCAGTCGGCCCAGATTGGCGTAATCGGTGCGATATTCTTCCTCTAATCGGATGAGCAGATCGAACCGGCGTTGACCCTCGAGCACCTGCGACACGACTTCGCCTTGCAAGGCCGTTTGTAAGATTCGCGCGACATAGGCTCGCGTCACGCCGTGAAACGCCAGATCGTCCGGACGAAGCCGGATGTGCAGTTCTTCCGTCTTCCGAATGGGCTCGACCACCGGCGGCGTGAGGCCGGGAACCGTTTGGATGGTCGCCCGGACGCGCTCGGCAAGCTGCTGCAAGGTGTCGAGGTCGTCGCCATGGATTTTGATGGCGATTTGAGCGTAAACGCCTGAGAGCATGTGGCTGATCAGGTGCGCCAACGGCTGTTCGACCTCGATATCGACGCCCGGCACTTCCTCGCTCAGTTCGCCCAGCAATTGCTCGATCGTCTCTTCCCGGTTCCGGCCCGATTCGGGGTTCATACTCAGGATGTACTCACCCGCGTTGACCGGAGCCGCGTGTTCGTCCCGTTCAGCCCGGCCGGTGCGGCGGACGAAGTACAGGATTTCGCCGTCGGGATTCTGATCGGACTTTTGCATTTCACGGAACTTCGCGTCGATAATCCCCGATGTTTCGTTCGATGCATTGAGGGACGAGCCGGGAGGCAGCGTTACGTTGACCAGCACGCTACCTTCATCAAACTGTGGCAAAAAGTTGCGACCCAGTTGCGCAAATTGCCAACCCGCCAGGCCAACCCCGATCCAAGTCGCCAGCAGTAGCATTCTCGGCCAAGCCATGCTGAAGCGGATCAAATGACTGGTTGCTCCCTTCAAAGCCCGCAGAAGCAGACCGTCGTTGTCGCGGTGCGTGGCCTTTGACTGGGGAAGCAGATAGTACGAAAGCACCGGCGTCACCGTGAGCGACACGAACAACGAGGCGAGAATGGAAACGATGTAGGCGACACCCAACGGCGTGAACAAGCGGCCTTCGACGCCGGAAAGTGCAAAGAGCGGCAGGAATACCAAAATCACGACAGCCGTGCCGAAGACAATGGCGCTGCGGATTTCCTTGCTCGCCTCGTAAACCACCTGCAAGGCCGGCTTCGGTTCATCGAGCGCGTTGTTCTCCTTCAATCGCCGAAAGATGTTTTCCACGTCAACGATGGCGTCGTCCACCAGTTCGCCCATGGCGACGGCCAAGCCGCCGAGCGTCATGACGTTGATCGACAACTCCGTGCCCGTCAGATGCCCGATCAGGCGGAAGACGAACGTCGTAATGACCAGCGACAGCGGAATGGCCGTGAGCGTGATGAAGGTCGTGCGGAAGTTCAACAGAAACAGAAACAGGATGATTAGGACGAGGGCTGCTCCAATTACCAGCGCTTCGCCAACATTAAAAATACCGCGATCGATAAAGTTCTTCAGACGAAACAGTTCTGAGTTGATGACAATATCCGCTGGCAATGACGCCTCGGCTTCGGTAAAGGCCGCTGCGACGTTGTCTGTTAGTTCCCGGGTGTCGACGTGCGGTTGCTTGACGATCGTGAACACCACACCGGGCCGACCGTTCACACTGCCGTCGCCTCGCTTGAACTGCGGACCTTCAACGACGCGCGCGACTTGGCCCAACAAGATCGTTCGCCTGTCGTTGACCTTAACGGGGACTTTCTGCAAGTCCTCCAAGACGACACGGGAGTCAGGCCCCAGTCGCCCCAGAATTCGGACGGGCCGCTCCGTTTCTCCGGTTACCGCGAAGCCGCCGCTGGTGTTGATGTTGCTTTCCTGGAGAGCCCGTTCGACGTCCTGCAGCGTGACGCCGTATTCGAGCAGGGCGGTCGGATCGACGAGAATCTGGTACTGCTTACGGTCGGCTCCCATTTGAAAGACTTCGGCGACTCCCGTGACCTTGAGAATCCGTGGTCGAATCACCCAATCCGAGATCGTCCGCAAGGCCATTTGACGTTGTTGGTCGGTGAGGAACCTAATCTCGAACTCCCGCCCCTCGATGCTCAGGTTAGCACGAGATCCGCCGATGTGCGTCAACGGCGAGTCGTGTTCTGGCGGATCGAGCCAACGAAAGTCTGTGTAGGACACTTCTTTCCAGGTTTCGTGGCGGCGACGATCACTTGCCTCCCAGATGATGACTTGAGGTGATAACCCGCCGGGCGTTTCGATTCGCTCGGCCAGGTAGTCCGTTTTGTCGATGGCCGTCAGCTCACCACCCTTGGGACCTTGCTGCCGATAGATGCCCGCGATCACGATTTGGCCCATGATCGAGGAGGGCGGCGTCATCTGCGGGTTGATTCCCTCGGGCAGCACGCCTTCAAGCGACGACAAACGTTCCTGCACCGTCTGTCGCGCCGCGCGAATCTCCGTGGTCCAATCAAAT
Organism: Phycisphaerae bacterium; assembly: GCA_029260195.1. Taxonomy (GTDB): domain Bacteria; phylum Planctomycetota; class Phycisphaerae; order UBA1845; family UBA1845; genus OFTM321. The sequence goes on along the minus strand of JAJDDS010000639.1, from coordinate 786 downwards.
TCAATGTAGATGACGGTGAGTCCCGCGGTGGATTGACTGCGCACGTCGGTCACGCCGTTGGCTCCCAGCAAGGCAATCTCGATCGGCTGCGTGACGAGCGTCTCGACCTCTTCGGTGGCGAGTCCGGGACTCTCCGTGATGATGATGACACGTGGGCGGTCCAGATCGGGAAACACATCGATCGGCATCGTCGTCGCCAAGTATGATCCGTAGATCAACATGGCGAGACTGATCACCACGACCAGCATGCGATAGCGGAGCGAGAAGCGGATCACGGCGTTCAGCACGATGGGATTCCTTTGCTCAGTGAGGAGCGTGAGTCGTGCCATCGGCATGGACATGGACATCGGCACGCATACCGCTGGCGGCCTGTGCTTTGAGCACGCGGTTGAGCGAAGCGGCGGAGCCCTGGGCCAGGTAGCTCCCTGGCGCAACGCTACCGTCGCCGGCCAGCACTGCGTTTCGCCTGTCCTCGTGAAGCACGTGGACTGGGATGCGGTTGAATAGATCACCGTTCTGGCGGAACACGTAGGCTTCAGGGCCCTCACGGACGAGCGCTGCCGCCGGGAGGACAATCGCGCGCTCGATTTGTTCAACCGGAACGTGTAGCCGTACTCGCTGCCCTGGTCGCAATCGCCAGACGATGAAGGTTTGGCCGTCTTTCGCGTAAGCCCTTGACTGATTCGTCAAGGGAATGAAGAAATCGAACGTCCGGCTGGCCGAGTCGATCGTGTTGGCCAGGTGGCGAATCTGAAAGGTCTGTTCCATCGCTGGCCAGTGCCGGCT
>JAJDDS010000638.1 GCA_029260195.1 Phycisphaerae bacterium | reverse complement strand
ATGTCCTTGTTCATCTTGCCGTCAGCCGCCAGCAAGACGATCTTGGCTCGTTGCATCAATCGAACCGGCGTGCTGCGACGACGCGACTAACGCGTCAAGAGCATCCGTTGCGAGTCCGTCAACTCAATCCGAGGCGCCGATTTCATGGTTCCATCCTCCTTTCGAAGAACGAAACCCGCAACAAACTCGTAACATTCCCTAAATCTGAGGCACTACACTAGAATCGTCGCACTCGGCGATGAGGAAGAGCGTCGGGAAGCGTTCCAGTTGGAGAATGAACGCTTCGCGGCGGTCGCGGCCGGTGGTGCGCGCGTCGAGACCAGCCTCGGACCACAGGCGGACGACGGCGTCGTAGTCGTCGGGCATCGCGTCAGTCCCAACCCGGTTGAAAGTAATACAACTGGATCAGGCTGCAGAGGTCGAAGAGGGCGTGCCCGATAATGGCTGGAACGACAGAGCGTTGCCAGAGCGTAAGCACCGCCCAAAGAACGCCCGCGGCGCAGAGCGGGACCACGGTGATGGGTTCCTGCGACAGCGCGTGTGGGACGGCAAACAGAACTGAAGTCAAGAGCACGGCGGCGACTGCGCTGCGGGTGGCTTTGCGCAGTCGGGTCAGGAGGAACCCGCGAAAGATAATCTCCTCGTAAATGCCGACAAAGACAGCGATGGCACACAGCCCGGCGGGGTGAATCCTCGGGAGGAGTTCCGCGATGCGCTGTGGGTTGCTCGTGAATGACGCGCACAGGTCGGACGAGAGCGTGCAAGTAATCAGGACGGTCAGGTACATCACGATCCAAGTGCCGACCAGGGCGACCACTCCGAACAACGCGATCATCCACCACGGACGCCCGCACAAACCGATGGAGGCGATGGGTTGTCGGCGTCGGCGCAGGATGGACGCCACCGCAACCAAGAGAATGAACGCGGTGACGAACGTCAGTCCGACGTTGACGGATCGAGTATCGTCGATGAGATCAGCGCCCTGGGCCACCCAGGCGAGAGTCTGCAGCACGGCCACGACGGCGACGAACGCGATGAGGAACGAGACCAGGTCTCGCCACGCGTGACGCGTGGTGGCGCCGGCGAGCAGCATCGGATGGGGCGCGGCTGCGAGCACGATCGGGCGGGCGACGGGGATGGAGGGCACTGAGTCGGATGTCATCGTCTGATAGGGCATCAAATGTTGGTGTCCCGAGGATGATCGATGTGGCCGCAGATCGGCCCAGCTCTCGCCCGGTTCATCGTATGACGCCGGCGCGCCTCGTCAAACGGCGAGCGCCGGCCAAGCGCTTGTGGCTCCGTCGGAAGCGGCGCTACGGCGCGTTCTTGGTTGCGGTGAGCGTGGTTCGGGGGGGCGTACCATCATCGTTCGGGTATGGCTGCCACGGTGAATTGCCGGACCGGGTGGACCAGACAAACGTCTTGAAGGACTCGAGGTTGTCGGCGACGACGGGCGCGGGTCCCCAGAGCTTGACGATGTAGTCGCCGTGGGGCGCGTTGATGTAGGCGCCGAGCATGCGGTATCCGGGGAGGTCCAGCCTGACACCGCTGCCTTCCGCGGTCTCGGCGATGTACCTGCCACTGATGTCGATGACGTGAACCGGGATGTCGTTGATGCGATACTCGAGTCTCTGGGCGTTGGATCCCGACGGCGAGCCGTCGTCCTGAACGAACTGGGCCATCCATCGCCGAACGTTGGTTTGAATGGTCTGACCGTCGCCGGCGTCGCGCATTGTCGGAAAGTTCCAGACAATGAGGCGCGCGTCCTGAACACCCTCGCGGTCGGCGGGAATGGAGAACTGTAGTTTTCGAGTGTCATGCCGTGGCACTTCCCGTCGCCACTGGGCGTCCGCCGCGAAGACAAGGGAGTCGGCGGTGACGGGAACAGTGCTCGCGCACCCGACATCGAGGGCTGCGACGGTGGCGGCTGCACAGGCGGTGAGGGCGAGTTTGAACATGGGATCGACTCCGTTTCCGCTAGGGTCGGCGGCGCCGGTCCAAAGTTCACGCCTCCCACACGTGAGGCGGAATCTACCGAATCCGGTGGGCCGTCAGGGGTTCACCTTGAATCTCTTGAGGGCAGCTACCACCGACGGCTTCCATCGCTCGATCACTTCGGTGGGACCGGAGACCTTGATAAAGTGTGGTCCCTTGGGGTGATCGACGATCGCGGCGAGTATGCGGTGATCGTCCATCATCGCCCCGCCACTCGCGATCCGCTGTCCTCTCTGCATGGACCCGGTGATGTCGACCAACGTCACAGTGACCTGCCCGAGCTGATAGCTCGCCTTGGTGGCGCGCTCCGCGGTCGGGCGTCCGTCGGGCTGGGTGAACATGGCGAACCATCGCTGAATGTTCGCGTCGTTCATCCCCTTCATACCCGGGAAATGGGTCACGGCGACGACGGCATCCTCGGCTTCATTATCGGCTTTTGGAAGTCGGAACTGAGCTTTTCTCGACATTCCAGGAGCCTGGGAGTTCATGCCGGGACTCTCGGAGATCCAGCCCGCGGGGATGGGGGCACTGATCCCAGTAAGCGTGAGTTGCGTATCGGTGAACGTGACGTCGCTGGTATCGACCTCCTCCATCTGTTCCGGAGCGGCGGTGGTCGAAGGTGTGGTCGGCGCCGATGAGATGGGCGGATGATCCGGCGGCAGTGCAGGGGTGGATGTGGGTGTCGTTTGCGCGGGCGCTTTCGAGGGCGTGGACCCCGGGGCGCGGGGCGCGGGCGTGGCCT
>JAJDDS010000637.1 GCA_029260195.1 Phycisphaerae bacterium | reverse complement strand
CCATGGCCAAGGTCGTGTAGCAATGCGGCTGCCTTAATTTCTTGGCTGCTATCTCTTAACTTCTTGCCAACTTTTGTTTTTTTCGAATATCGCAGTTGTAGCTTGTCGAGCATTCTGCAAGCAAAGTTGTAAACCCCGAGTGAATGTTCGAAACGTGTGTGTTGCGCACCGGGATAAACAAAATGACTTAGGCCAAGTTGTTTAATTCGGCGAAGTCTTTGAAATTCTTTCGTATCGATCAGATCGAGAATGAATTGATCTCCCGAACCAAGCCGGATTAGGTCGTGAATCGGATCACGAAATACTTTATTAAATGGTTTTTTAGTGCCAGCCTGATCCTTACTTGAATTGAGTGCTTTATTCATAGTCCCGTTGTATCAGTCGTAAAGTTTTAATGCAAGTTGAATATTGACACAATCTTGCTCTCGATTCGAAAATAACGGATTACGACAGGTCATTCGCTGCCAAAGACACGCCCTATACACGCCAAGCATAGCCATTCCATACCACCCAATTGCTAACAGACAAAACCCAATGCTTACTGCAAAACCAGCAGCACATACACTGTGGCTAGAATGATTTGCAACGTGGCGAAGGGGATGGCTAGCTTAACGAAGCGTATAAACGACATCGACAAGTCATTTTTATGAATGATGGTTACCGCTACCAGCGTGGAGGCTGAGCCGATCGGGGTGAGGTTGCCGCCCAGGTTGGCGCCGAAGACAACCGACCACCAGAGGGGATCCGTCGAAACCGTACCCTGCGCCTGAAGGATCTTCGCGAGCATGGCTGACAAGGGGATGTTGTCGGTGACCGAACTGAAAGCGGCCGACGACACGAGGATCGCACCCGTTCCCGCGCCGTGTCCGATGATCTCGTTGAGGCTGATGATCCTGGCGAGTCCCTTGCCGATCAGATCGAGGACCATGGCGTGTTCCATCACGTTGATGACGACGAACAGCGCGGCGAAGAACCCCAGCAAATCCCAGTCCATCGCGCGATAGAACTTGTCTACGCTCGCTTTGTAGCGGACCAACATGACGGCTGCGAACGCAAGCGCGACGAAGCTCATGCCCAGGTCCTGAACGATGGGTAGGACCGTCGTTGTGGCGATCGTTACGATGAACAAAACCAGCATCGCGGCGCCGAACCAGAAGAAGCCGTTGCTCTCGACGCCGTCGTTCTCGTCGAAGCCACGTACCAGTTCCTTCCCCTCGTTCTTCTCATCCACAGTGTGCAGGTTTGTGATGCCAAACAACTTAGCGCCAAGCATGATCGTGGCGATCGTCGCCACGAGCACGAACGGCGCGGACTTGACGAAGAACGTCACGAAACTGATCCCCGCGGCGTTTCCGACGATGATGTTCGGGACCGAGCTAATCAGCGTCAGGAGCCCGCCGATGTTGGTCAGCAATCCCTCAATCAGCAGGAAACCAAGCATCAGATTCGATCGGCCCAGCTTCTTGAGCGACACACCGGTCAGCGACCCGACGATGATCATGGCCGTCACATTGTTCAGAACGGCGGAGAATACGACCGTCATCAGGCCGTAGAACCACAAGAGTCGGCGGGGATCACCTTTGGACGCCTTGGTCAGTTTGATGGCGATCCAGGTGAACAGCCCGGACTTGGAGGTGATATCGATGAACAGGCTTGCACCGAAGATGAGCGCGATGACACCCCAGTCGATCGCGGGGATGTAGACGGGCAATTCGGCGGTGTGGGCCAATGGGGAGTCAAACGGAGGAAGTTTGATCAAAAACTTGTGATCGACGTACTCGTAGAGGTGGAACACGTTCGCCAGGAAGAGTGAAACCAACGCGAAAACTCCCGCGATGATCGACTTCTTCGCGTGGATCTTCTCCTCCAGCGCCAAGCAGAGGATCAGCCCGACGAGCAAGGCGGAGAATGTGAGCGTGACCCCCAGCGGTAGGCCGCTTTCGGCGTGGACATCCGCGGTCGCGAGAAGCACACGGTTCATTTCGTGAATCGGCCTTTCCTTAATGAGGGGACATCAGAGCATCAAGAGCGGAATCTGACGCAGTTCGATCGCCAACGCATACGCGATGCCGTGCATGGCGAGCTGATCTTCGTCCTTGGTGTTCAGCACGAGCAGGTCTACGTCGTGCTGCTCGATCAACCGCCGGTACTCTGACAAGTGGTGTCCAAACCCAATAAGATGTTTGACCTCGAAGTGTGTGTCCGCAGCCCGCAGAACTTCAACGCAGCCGCCGATGTAATCCCTTGGTTCCTTCAGGAGTTGCTCCCGCACGGCGTCGCGGGCATCCTCGGTGTCGATGGTCGGGATCTTCGAGATGATCTCCATGTAACGTCCGAAGGTGGCTTGGTCCTCGACGTGGGTCAGCCACAAGGTCCCGCCACTGTCCGTAAACCGCGCCGCGAAGTTAACGAGGCGATGATCGCCGGTCAGATGATCGGCGATGGCCATCACCGTGTCGGTGTTCTCGATCGCGTGCTCCGCGGATCTTTCCGCGTCCGGGTGCGGCAGCAGCATGACCGGTACGTCGGTGTGCTGGGTCATGAGGTCAACGTGCGCGCCCAAGCTATATGGCCATTTCCAGGCGCCGCTGTGCAGGTTGCGGTACGTGCAAATGATATCCGGGGCTTCGGATTCCACGATCGCCAGAAGATCGCCCGCTGTCTGGAATTCCGAACCGTTCACGTCGCGCCAACGCACGTTCTCGTCGGCGCTGACTACCGTCAGGAACCGGCGTAACTCGTCGCCGAACGCCCCGGCGTTGTCCTCGTCGCGATCGGTGACGACGAGGACCGATTCGATGTTGCCACGTTCGTACAGAAAAATGTCGCGCGATGCTGAGCGAAACATGCTCTCGAACTGATCCACATTCGTCATGGCTTGTCGTCTCCTGCTCAACGGCGGTGGTTCCGGCGATAGGCGCCGCGCGCCGGCGGCTTCGCGGAGCTCGAACTGGGGCGCCCCAACGGGCAGGTGATCGTGACGTCGGAACCACGAACTACGTGCCGGAATCGGCGATCCGGGTCCGAAACGCCTGTGGCGCAGCCGCAGGCCGTCCGCTTCCTGACGGTCGCGGATCGGATTGAGCGTCCGCCGGGTGCTGAGAGGCGTCGGACGCCACCCCCAACCCGGCTCCTGTGATGGGTCATCGTACGCTCGATGGCGCCAGTTGGCCAACGACGCCATCCCGGTCTGGCAGGGACGGCGAAGTTTGCGGGGGGGGGTGGCGGCTTGTCCGGGAGGGCAACGGCACGATCGGCCGAAGTCAAAGGGAACTTGGACGTCAGTTGGAGTTCTTCTATGGCCATATGGCGCGCCATTTGCTAACCTCCGCGAAACCGAGGTCATCGCCGTCGGAGGCCCCCATCGGTATTCTGAGAGTCCCTGCAGGAAGGTCGCGGTCGCTGGCGCGGGGCGCCGCTGAGCGTTTCGGATTGCCATCCTTGGGCATTGGCGTAGAATCCGGGGGTTAACTTGGCGTTTTTGTTCTCAAAGCGGCGCGGAAGCCTGTTTTCGGGGGGTCTCGGCGGCGCTCCCACTTGGTGTTCGCATGAGGCGCGGCGACTTGGCTACACTAACCAACAGTCATCCGATGGCGATACCTGGCGCCGCGGTCACGGGGTGGTGGACGGCGGGTGGTGCGCGCCCGCGAATTGGCGATGAGGCAGTCGGGATCGCGATTCAGCGCGTTGGCGCGCCGGTCGCGTTGGTGGACTGCGCCAGCCGGTTGGGTGTGGGCGATGGCGGGGTTGTGACGCTCGGCGGCGACCGCCCGGCTGGGGCGGATGCGTATCGGCTTATGGCCTTCGCGCCGGCGCTTTTGCCGGAGCGATTGGGTGATGCGGCGTTTTGCGGGGCGCACGGTCTTCGGTATGCGTACGTGGCGGGTGCGATGGCCAACGGCATCAGCTCGGCGGACATCGTGGAGGTCATGGCGCGGGGGGGGATGCTGGGTATCTTCGGATCTGCCGGACTTCCGCTGGATCAGGTGGAGCTCGCGATCGACCGGATTCAGCGCAACGTGGGCACACTTCCGTACGGGTTCAATCTAATCCATACACCAAACGAACCCGCGATCGAGTCGAGTGTTGTTGACCTGTACTTGAAGCGCAACGTGCGGCTGGTAAGCGCGTCAGCCTACCTGGACCTGACGGCGCCGCTGATTCGTTACCGAGTTGCGGGGATCCGTCGGGGCGCTGACGGTGCTGTGGTCGCGCCCAACAAGGTCATGGCGAAGGTGTCACGGACGGAGGTCGCGCGGAAGTTCTTCAGCCCACCGCCGGATGAGCGCCTGCAGGCGTTGGTCCGAGAGGGATTCATCACAGACGATCAGGCGCGGATGGCGCGTGAGATTCCGATGGCGTCGGACCTGACGGCGGAGGCGGACTCCGGGGGGCACACGGATAATCGTCCGGCCTTGGCGCTCTTGCCGACGATGTTGGCGGTGGCGGAGGAGTTGCAATCGCGTTACGAGTACCGGGAGCGTTTGCGCGTGGGAGCGGCGGGCGGCATTGCCACGCCGGACTCGGCTGCGGCGGCGTTCGCGATGGGTGCGGCGTACATTCTCACGGGAACGATAAACCAAGCCTGTCGCGAATCGGGTACGTCTAAGGAAGTCCGCGAGATGCTCGCGAAGGCGACTCAGGCGGACGTGACCATGGCGCCGGCTGCTGACATGTTCGAGATGGGGGTCAAAGTCCAGGTTCTGAAATGGGGAACGATGTTCGCGGTGCGTTCGCGGAAGCTGTACGAGCTGTACCGTTCGTGTGCGTCGTTGGAGAAGATTCCGACGAAGGCTCGGGCGATGCTGGAGCGAGATTATTTTCGATCGTCTTTGTCGGAGGCGTGGGACAAGACGCGCGGGTTCTTCGCGGCGCGCGACCCGCGCCAGATCGCACGGGCGCTGCGTGATCCGAAGCACAAGATGGCGCTGGTATTCCGGGCGTACCTCGGGCAGTCGTCGGATTGGGCGAATACCGGAAATGAGTCGCGCAAATCCGACTATCAGATTTGGTGCGGTCCGTCGATGGGGGCGTTCAACGAATGGGTGCGGGGGTCGTTCCTCGAGTCTCCGGCGCGTCGGGAGGTGGTGACGGTGGGGATGAATCTCCTGGTCGGGGCGGCTGTGGCGACGCGAGCCAACTGGCTTCGTACGCAGGGTGTTTCGCTCCCGGCGGAGGCGCAGCGATTCGCGCCCCGCGAGTTGGATCAACTGCAAGCGCTGCTTTCGCAGAACTAGTGTGGCGTTTCGGAGTTGACGACATTTTTGAATCAGAGCCGCGACCCCGTAGGCGAACGAGGAGGGAGCCTGAAGCGAGCGAGGTTGTCACGCGCACGATGGCTCCGCTTCCTTGCAGGCGCGGCTCTGAGAGAATGCAATCTGCATGAAACACTTCACTACAGGAGTGAGGGACTTGGCTCGAACGAAGGAAAACCCAACGGCGCGACAAATGCCCATCGCCATTGTCGGCATGTCTTGCCTGTTCCCGTACGCGCAAGGGTTGAGGGAGTATTGGCGCCTTCTGCGCCGATCGGAAGACGGTGTGACGGACGTCCCACAGAGCCACTGGTCGACGGACGACTTCGTCACGCGCGACATCGAAGGTTTGGACATGACCTACTGCGGTCGGGGCGGTTTTCTCTCCAAGGTTGATTTCGACCCGACAGAGTTCGGGATTCCGCCGACGACGCTCGAAGCCACCGAC
>JAJDDS010000636.1 GCA_029260195.1 Phycisphaerae bacterium | reverse complement strand
TGACGTCGGTCGACGGTGGCGGCGGCGAGATCGTCTTCGTGAATATCGCCGGACGCCTGGATCTCGAGTTGATCGGTGAGTTGGGGACCGGGTTGGGGGTCGGTGGCCTCGGTGTGCTCGGCGAAATCGACTGGGAGGAGTTCGAGGACGTGGGCTTCGGCGAGAGCAAATTCAAAAAGAAGGAAAAAACGCGATAGACGCCGACGCCCGACCCCATCGGGTGCATTGCGTTGGCTCCGGACCGAAATCGCCACCCCATGCTCGCCGCAAGCGAGGATGGGGTCGCCGATGCGACGGAGTGCGAGTTCGCCACGACCTTCAACACAACGGGAACAAAGCATGCGAAAAATCGAAACCACCAAGATCGCCATCACCGGTTGGGTCATGCTGCTCCCTGCCGGATGTGTCGGATGGCTCGGACCCGTGGACCTGCAGTGGTCCGTCAGCCAATCCTCGGGAATGGTCCTGTCGAAAGAGATCGGCGTAAACGTCGGCGGGTTGACACTGCGGCTGGCAGCGGGCTTCGTTGGACCGGACCTGCCAATCCCCATTTCGGACATCTCCAGCGTGGACGTGGGCGTCTACACAATTCGATCCGCAAAGCGGAGCATTCGCGACCTCGCCCTGCCAAGGTGGGATCGGTTCTTGCGCGTCCGCGAGGAGGATGGCGATGTTTTGGCATATCTCAAACGCCGAGGCCGGTCGCTCTGCGGGTTGATCGTCATCGCACGGGAAGGAGATGAGTTGGTCATCACGCGCGTCCGCGGAAACGTCGACGCGCTGATTCAGAAGTGCCTGTCCACAAACGGCGGCGATCTGGGATTCGATCAGTTGACAAACGGCGGCAATTCGGCCGACCCTCCCCCCATGGCCGACGCCGGCTCGGTTTGACCTCCCCGTAGCCCACACGCCGGTCGTGGGCGGAACGTCGCGAGAGAGTGTGGCAATCGATTGTGGTACGGCGTCGTTGGATCGGTGCCACTGGCGGATTGCCCTCCAGTGCTTTGCAAGACGCGCGTGCCCCATTCTTCGCCGCAGGCGAAGGGTGAACCTATGAATCAGGAGGTCGAGCCGGTTCACAGTGCCTTGATCTCGTGGTAAGCCGTTGGGTGTTACCGAATCCCCTCAGTTTCCACACAAAGGAGCGAACCATGAACTTTGTCGGCATCGACCTCCACAAGAAGACTATCAGCGTTTGCGTGGTTGACCAAGCCCGGAACGTGCTGGGTCGCAAACGGTTTGACTGCAAAGACACGGCTACGATTCTGGCGTACTTTCGAGAACTCGGCTTGGTTCGGGCGGTGATCGAGGCCACCGCGAGCTACATGTGGCTCGTTCAGCTGCTTGAGCCCATCGCAGAATAGGTTGTCTTGGCCCACTCCAGGAAATTGCGGGTCATCGCCGAAAGCACGCGGAAGAGCGATAAGCTCGACGCCCAGGTGTTGGCCGAGTTTCTGGCGATGGACATGATCCCCCCGGCCCACCGTCCGACACCGCGACAGCGGACCCACCGAATCCTGGTACGTAATCGGTGCTATTCGAGCCGGCGAATTACGTCGGTTTGCAATAAGATCCGCCGGATCCCAAAGACCTGGGGATCACCAAGGAGGGGTCTCGCCTTCGGCGATGGGTGACGGTCGAAGCTGCCTGGCGGGCGGGGTATCGCACGAATCGTTGGAAGACAATCTTCGAGGCATTGGCCAAGCGGCGAGGACGGAAGAACGCGATTGTGGCGGTGGCCCGCCGGTTGTTGTGCGTGATGGTTGGGATGATGCGGAGCGGTCGGGCGTATGAGGCGCCCTTGGTGAATCAGGCGATGGCGCAGGAGACGCATCGAACGACTCGAAATGTGTATGAGGCTTCTGTCGAGCTAAGGCGGTGGACGTGACAACTCGAAGTCCACCCCGATAGCCCCCCTGTGGGCGATCCCATCATCGACCTCCGTCAGGGTGAATGGTGGCGTCTTTCGTATTCTCTGTTCTTGGTGATCCGCCATGTGTGGAATCCCGAATAGATGGTTGAGCGCATGACGTCGCGTCGGCCCCGGCTCGTCGTTATCCGGAGGTGGCCTGTCGATCACGGGTCTCCCTCCACCTCGGGCTCAAGAGAATGTGGCGGAGCTTGAAGTTCCAAAAGACGCGTTGGGGGGTGACGCGAAGAATGGGGCACCCGCCAAGCCCGATGACTCCTCGGTCCGCGTGTGGCGACGGAATCGCCACCCAAAACGGGATGCACCCGGCTGCGGATTCCGCCCTACAACAACTGCTTAACATCTGTATACTATCGTGAATTGGAAACTGTCCGCGCGACGATCGCGTGTGGACCGCCTAACAGCACGAGCCGGCGCGCTGACGCCGCATGATGAGGGACAACGTGACGATGCTCCTTGATGATCGAGTGAAAGCCACCTGGGCGATCGGCATCCTGACTGCGGCAGCGGCGAGCGCACAGCCTCGCACGTCCGACGTCGTCGTCGCTGCCGTCGAACGACGCCCGCTTCCAAACACCATGAAGCTCGTCGCGACCGTCGAGCCTCTCACGCGCAGCCTCCTCGCATCCGAAATCGCGGGGATTGTCGAGGACATGCCGGTCCGACAGGGCGACCTCGTCAAGACCGGCGACCTGATCGTTCGACTCAACGGCGACTCCCTCCGCTGGGGGCTGGCTGAAGCCGAAGCGACGCTCGGAGCAGCCAGGGCGCGCCTGATGCAATGGGAGTTCGAGACCGAGCGGATCAAGAAGCTCTACGGGGACAGCCAGGCGAACGAGCGGGAGGTCTACAACACCAGAGCGGAGCACGACGTTGCCCGGTTCGAAGTCATTGAACAGGAGGCCCGCGTCGATCGGCTTCGGACCGATCTCGCAAAAACGGAAATCAAAGCCTCGATCCCCGGCTACGTCGTCCGCCGCGAGACCGAGGTCGGCGAGTGGGTCGATCGCGGCGGGGCTGTCGTCGAGCTCGTCGATCTGTCCGGCGTGCTCATTCGCGTCGGCGTGCCCGAGTCCGCCATGCCGTTCATCACGCCCGGGGACACCTGTCCGGTCTTTGTCGACGCCCTCCAACGGGAATTCCGCGGAAGCGTGCGGCACATCATCCGCCAGGCTGACCCCGAGGCACGGACCTTTCCCGTGGAAATCACTGTCGACAACGCCGACCGTTCGCTGGGCGCCGGCATGTTCGCCCGCGCGACCATTATCTCCGGCCCCAAGACCGACGTCGTGGCTGTCCCGAAGGACGCGATCGTCGAGCGCGAGGGCATCCGGTACGTCGCGATGGTGATCCCGGGTGAAGACGGAAAAATGGGCGTCCTCTCGCCCGTCACGACCGGCGCCGACGTCGGCGAGTGGATCGCCATCACCTCCGGAAACCTCCGCGAGGGAACGGAAGTCGTTATTCGCGGGAACGAACGCATGTTCCCCTTCCCGTCACCCATCAGAGTCGTCGATCGCGTGGGAAGACCCGTCGACCCCGCACCGACGGACACGCCCGGCGGACATGAAGGACACAGCCGATAGCATGGGAATCATCCAGTTCGCCATTCAGAATCCCGTCAAGGTCACCGTCGCAGCCATCCTCCTGTGTCTATTCGGCCTCTTGAGCATCTTCGAGATCCCCAAGCAGCTTACCCCAGACGTCGACCCACCGATCGTCACCGTTTCAACCTCCTGGCCCGGCGCCAGCCCCCAGGAAGTCGCAAGCGAAATCGTCGAGCGGCAGGAAGAGAAGCTCAAGAACGTCAGCGGCCTGCGAAAGATGACCTCATCCTCGGTCGAGAACTCCGGAACCGTCGTGCTCGAGTTCGACGTCGGGGTCGACAAGGACATCGCGCTTCGTGAAGCCTCGGAAAAACTGCGACAGGTCAGCGGATACCCCGAGGAGGTCGACGAGCCCACGATCAGCGCCACCGACGACGACAACTCCGCCACCATCGCGTGGATCATGCTCCGCGGGGACGAGAGCACGGACATCTCTCTTCTGAAGACCTTCGTCGAGGATAAGGTCAAGCCTATCCTCGAGCGAGCCGAAGGGATCGCGTCGACGTCGGTGTACGGCGGACGAGAGCGCGAAATCCAGATCCGCGTCGACGCCCACAAACTCGCCGCCCGCGGAATCACGCTGCGCCAGATCGAACGAGCCCTCCGCGAACAGAACGAAGACATCTCCGGTGGTACCAACCGGCAGGGGAAACGTGACTACACCTACCGAACGGTTGGCAAGTTCACCAGTACGCGCGAGATCGAAGATACGGTCATCGCCTACCAGTCCGGCGGGCCGGTCAAGGTCGGTGACGTCGCCGTGGTCGTCGATGGTTATAAGAAGCAGTTCGCCTTCGTGAAGAGTAAGGGCGAATTCGTCATCGCCATCCCCGCCCGGCGTGAGGTCGGAGCCAACGTCATTACCGCAATGGCGAATCTGAAGGAACAAATCCGCAAGGTCAACGCCGAGATTCTACCCACGATCAACCCGAACCTCCGCCTCGAACAGGCCTACGACGAGACCATCTACATCAACTCGGCGATCGACCTTGTCGTCAACAACATCCTCCTCGGAGGATTGCTCGCCGTTGCGGTTCTGATCCTGTTCCTCCGTAGCGGCTCTGCCACCGGGATCATCGCCATTGCCATCCCGCTCAGCGTGATGGGGACGTTTCTGGTCATCACGCTCCTCGGGCGCACGCTCAACGTCGTGCTGCTCGCCGGTCTCGCGTTCGCCATCGGCATGGTCGTCGACAACGCCATCGTCGTGCTCGAGAACATTTACCGCCACCGCCAGATGGGCAAGGACCGCGCCGCAGCCGCCCTCGACGGCGCCAAGGAGGTTTGGGGGGCTGTCCTCGCCAGCACCCTCACCACGATCGCGGTCTTCCTGCCCGTTATCTTCATCAAGGAGGAAGCGGGACAGTTATTCGGCGACATCGCCATCGCCATCAGCGCAGCCGTCTCCCTCTCACTGATCGTCTCGGTGCTCGTCATCCCGCCGTTGGCGGCGAAGGTGCTCGGCACCGGCTCGGTGGACAAAAACCGCGGAGCGCGCGCGTGGTTTCTCGCACGGTGGTTGGCTGGGATCGTGGCGTGGGTCAACCGCGGCACGCTCACACGATTGGCTGTTGTCGTCGGGTTCACCAGTGCATCGATCGTCGGCAGCATCCTGCTCGCGCCGGACACCGACTACCTGCCAGCTGGAAATCGCAACCTCGTCTTTGGCATCCTCATTTCGCCCCCGGGCTATTCGATGGACGAATTCAAGCGAATGGCGACCGTCGTCGAGGAGGGCGATCCGGACGATCCGTTTGACGGCCTCCGGTACGCGTGGAGCGCGGACGTTGATTCCCCCGAAGCGCAGCAGATCCCCGACGTCGATGTCCCCATCGGTCTCGAGGGCGAGAGACACGTCACCGTCACGCCCTCACCCATCCACAACTTTTTCTTCGTGTCATTTGGCGGCGGTAGCTTTATGGGCGCCACCAGCAAGATTGAAACACAGGTCAGCCCCCTCGCCGAACAGATGAACAAAGCCGGTCGACGGATCCCCGGAGTGTTCGCCCACTTCTCCCAAGCATCTCTCTTCGGGCGCGGACTCACCGGTGGTGGATCCATTGAACTCGAAATCCGTGGCGACGATCACGACAAAGTCGTCGGCGCAGCCAGCGCACTCTTCGTCAAACTCATGAGGGCAAACCTCGGACACCCCCGGCCCACGCCCGCCAACTTCGATCTGGGAAGACCCGAAATCCAAATCGTCCCCGACCGCGCCAAAGCCGCGGACCTCGGACTCAGCGTTCGCGACATCGGATTCCTCGTCGAAGCCTGCGTCAACGGGGCCTTCGTCGGCGAATTCAAGGACAGGAACAACCGCATCGACATGGCGATCCTCGTCGACGGACTCGAGAACGCGACGAAGCGTGAGATCGCACAAACGCCCT
>JAJDDS010000635.1 GCA_029260195.1 Phycisphaerae bacterium | reverse complement strand
GGTTTCGTGCCACCACCCGAAAACCCCTCCGACGTGCTCAAAGCCCGGGACGAGTGAGGACCGGTTTGGGCCCTTTCATTCTGGATATTGCGGTGGGACCGCCTGCGGCGCGGCGCTGAAAACCAATGCTGGCGCGCGTCCCGGACCGATGTTCATGTCAATGGGCCACAGAAAACGAAAACCCGCCAGATCGGAATCAACTCGGCGCTGTCGCGGTGAGGCGCCTGGCGCGAGCGTGCCTGCGACGTGATCCTCCTCTACACAGCCACCATCTTCGTCAGCGCCGCCCTCCTGTTCTCCGTTCAGCCCATGGTCGGCAAAATGATCCTCCCGTTGCTCGGTGGGACACCGGCTGTCTGGAACTTGTGTATGGTCTTCTTCCAGGCCGCCCTCCTGGCTGGGTACGCCTATGCCCACGGCGCGGTGGCGCACTTCGGTGTTCGGCGACAGGCGCTGGTCCACCTGATCATCCTCGCCACGCCGCTTCCGCTCCTTCCCATCATCGTCGCCGCGGACCCCCCGCCGCCAGCCGACGGGACCCCTGTCCTCTGGCTTCTTGGGCGATTGACGCTGGCCGTCGGGCTTCCCTTCCTGGTTGTCTCGACCAGCGCGCCGCTCCTGCAGCGGTGGTTCTCAGCCACAGGCCACGCCGCGTCGAACGACCCGTACTTTCTGTACGCTGCCAGCAACGCCGGAAGCCTCCTCGCCCTCCTCGGATACCCCCTCGTCATCGAGCCGCTTCTCGATCTCGAAACGCAGACGCGTGTGTGGTCCTACGGGTACCACCTGTTAATCGTCATGGCTGTGGCTTGCGTCGCGATGTTGTGGCGATCATCCAACCGCGCTGGCTGCGCCACCGATGACTCGGCAATTGACGCCCATCCAGACGCCGCCCCGACTTCCGGTCATCGCTTGCGGTGGATCGCTCTGGCGTTCGTTCCTTCAAGCCTGATGCTCGGTGTCACCGCCCACATCACGACCGATATCGCGGCGGCCCCGCTGTTCTGGGTCGTCCCCCTCGCGTTGTATCTGCTGACGTTCGTCCTCGTGTTCGCCCGGAAGCCGTTCATCCCGACGGGCTGGATGTCGGCTGCAACACCGTACATGTTCCTCCCCATCGCCCTCCTGATTTACTCCACGCTCCGCATTTCGAGTTGGCTGATCGTGCCGATACACCTGGGCGCCTTTTTCCTGGCCGCCATGGTGTGTCATCAGGAGTTGGCTCGGACGCGCCCGGCGGCGCGACACCTCACCGAGTTCTACCTGCTCATGTCGATCGGTGGAGTGCTGGGCGGCGTCTTCAACGCGCTCGTCGCACCCGTGGTCTTCACTGCGGTTGTCGAGTACCCCCTGGTGATGGTCCTGGCGTGCTTCTTCAGAACCACTTCCGTCAACGCCCGGACGACCGAGCGAGCGAGGCGTATGGACTATCTGCTGCCAGTCGCGCTGATCGTGGTGATCGTGGTGATCGTGTTGGTGCGGAACGCGGTTGGACTGGCTCAGTCGCAGTTTGGACTTCTTCTGGTCTTCTGTGTGCCCGCGATGGTTTGCTTCGGCTTCAAGGAGCGCCCAGTCCGCTTTGCGCTGGGATACGCGGTTTTGTTGGTCGCGGTCGCCAACTTCGCACACCCGGTCTCGGGCGAGCGTCTCGAAGTCAGCCGCAACTTTTTCGGCGTCAAGAAGGTCGTGCTCGACGAGGATGGGCGTTTTCGCCGCTTATACCACGGCAGCACGACGCACGGCATTCAAGGTACGGACCCGGCAACGAATCGCACGCCGCTCTCGTACTACTACCCCACCGGACCGATCGGAGACGTTTTTGCGATGACGGAGGGTCAGTCGATCCGCGCGCGCGTGGGGATCATCGGACTGGGAACCGGCGCTATCGCGAGTTACGCCGAACCCGGTGACCATATCACGTACTACGAGATCGACCCCGGCGTCGAGCGCATCGCCCGCGACCCGCGGTACTTCACCTTCATGGACCAGTGCAAGGGATCGTACGACGTCGTTCTCGGTGACGGACGCCTGACGCTCGGTCGCGCACCCGACGCGTCGTTCGGCATCATCATCCTCGACGCTTTCAGTTCGGACGCAGTCCCCACACACCTGCTCTCCGCGGAGGCGCTCGACATCTACATGTCCAAGCTTCGCGACGACGGGGTGCTCGTGTACCACATCTCCAACCGGCATCTCAACTTCGAGCCCATGGTCGCCCAACTCGCCCACACTGCCGGGTTGGCATGCCTCGCCCGCGCCGACGTCAAGGTCCCCGCGCGCGAGGTCGCGCTCGGCAAGCGCGGATCCCACTGGATCGCCATGGCACGCCGAATGGTCCTCCTCCAACCGCTCGCCGACGACTTCCGCTGGTCCAAGCCTGACATTCCCCCCGGGACCCCCGTTTGGACGGACCGGTACTGCGACATTATAAGCCTGTTCTCCGAAGGATCTCTCTCCGTGGAGGACTGACACGCCGACACCGGCTTTATCAATCGTCCGGCGCCGCCTTGCGGCCGGGGATCTGCGTAAGACATTGTGCGGGGCTGGCGATGTTCGCCGGAGCGCCGGACAGTGGGAGTTGTTTCCCTTCCGCGCCCGGGTCTGCGCGCGGCTCCTGTGCGGGGCCGAAGCGCGATGCACCGGGCGGCTCATGGGTGTGCTACGCTTGGCGATGCAACCTCGGCGATCCGGGCGTTTGAGAAACACGGGCGCATGTTTGTCAACCGATATCGAGCGCCCAGATCCGCGTTCGGTCACGGATGTAGAGGGTCTTTCCGACGAGTGTGGGGGTGGTCCACGCGATGCGCTCGGCTATTTGGCATTGCGAGAGGATGTCGAGCTTGTCGTTTGTGGCGGTGGCGAGGGTAAGGTTGCCGTCCTCGTCGAGGATGATGACCTTACCGTCGGCGTAAAGGCAAGTGGCTTTTGAGAACCCGCGCTGCCGCCATGCGACGTCGCCGGTCTTGAAATCGAGCGCGGTTAGAAACGCGGGGCCGAAGTCACCGCTGGATCCGAGGATGTGGTCGCCGACGCGGATGGCGTTTCCGTGGTGGATGCGCAGTTTCTTGCTGAACCAGAGTTCCTCAGTGACAGTCTTCCCGGATTCGTTCTTGAGCCGGATGACGCGTGCGCCGGAGTCGTAGGCTGCGGAACAGAAGATAAGGTCGTCGCCGTTCCAGAGCGGCGTACTGAGGTTTGCGCCGTACATTGTCTTGTGCGGATGGGACCAAATCAGGTCGCCATTGTCGGGATTGAGACCCGCGACTTGGGCGCCCATGAACACAACGAGGTGTGTTTTCCCGGCGAGTTTTATGAGGATGGGGGAGGCGTGTGTGATCTGAAAGTCGTGATTTTTCCACGCGACCTTACCGTCTGACTGGCTGAATGCGACGATCGATTGGCCTTTGGTGTCATCGCCGCCCACGGGGAGGATCACGGTGTTCTTGTAGGCGATGGGGCTGGCGGAGTATCCGCGTCCGGGGACGCTGGCGCCGAACTCTTTGGCGAGGTCGCGCTTCCAGAGGACACTACCGGACCGTTTGTCGAAGCAGAACATTCGCATGGTAATGCCGACGGTGAAGATCCGCTCGCCGACGATCAGTGGAGTCGAGTGGGGTCCGGGGCCGAACTGGATCATGCCCTGCTCGACCTCGACCGGGTATTTGTACTCCCAGACCGTGTCGCCGGTCTTGGCGTCGAGGGAGACTGCGTACTCGTGGTCGCCGGCGCGATACATGGTGTAGAGGCGGTCGCCGTCGACGCAAATAGCCGTGTATCCGTCGCCGAGTTCGCGGTTCCACAACTTGCGGGGTCCGTTGTCGGGCCACTTATCGGCGAGCCCCTCGGTGTCGACGGTGAAGTTTCGGTTGGGGCCGCCGAACTGGAGCCACTGGGCGCGCGCGACCGGAGGACAGACGATCGCCATGGCGAACAACGTCAGAATCGTATTGCGAATGATA
Organism: Phycisphaerae bacterium; assembly: GCA_029260195.1. Classification (GTDB taxonomy): domain Bacteria; phylum Planctomycetota; class Phycisphaerae; order UBA1845; family UBA1845; genus OFTM321. The sequence goes on along the minus strand of JAJDDS010000635.1, from coordinate 1,287 downwards.
TTGAAAGTCATGGTCTGTTCTCCGTTTGTTGGGGCGCGCGCGGGCGTGATCCGAAACAGTAGACGACGCCGTCGAGCGTGCCGATGACGAGCCGGTTGTACGCGACGGCGGGCGAGGCGGTGATCGGCGCGCCGGCCTCGAAGCTCCACACTTCTTTTCCGACTGCGATATCGACGGCGTACAGATGGCCGTCGGAGGAGCCGACGAAGACGCGATCGCCGACGACGACCGGGGAGGAATCGATGCGGGCGCCTGTCGTGAATCGCCACAGCAGCGCACCGGTGTTGGGGTGAAGCGCACGGAGGCGCTTGTCGCGGCCGCCGATTATCACCGCGCGCGCCGTCACGGCGGGCGATGAAAGAAACGGGAATTGTCGATCCGGGTCCTCGTAGGACCAAAGCGTTCGACCCGCCGCGAGGTCGACGGCGCGGACCGTGTTACCGTACGTTCCGACGTACACGCGCGAGCCGGTGACGGCTGCGCTGGCGCCGGAAACGGATTCCATCGAGACGCGCGTGATCGGTTTACCATCGTCTATGTTGACGACATGCAGGTACTCATCGCAGCCCGCGACGAACGCCTTGCCCTGGGATATGGCCGGTGTTCCGTGGATGCGGCCTTGCGTTTCGTACTTCCAGAGGAGCTTGCCGTCGGTGAAATTGAGGCAGTAGAGGAAGCCGTCATACGAGCCGAACAGGACACGGTCCGTCGTGTGGTTGATGGAGGAGACGATGCGATCTTCGGCTTGAAAGGTCCAGCGGGGCTTGCCCGTCCGTGCATCGAGGGCGTGCATGACGCCGTCGTCGTCGCCGAAGAGAACGCGGTCGCCGATGACGGTGGGTGAGGACTGGATGAAGGTCTTGACGTGGTGTTTCCAGCGGAGTTTGCCGTCGGTGAAATTGAGGGCGTAGAAGAACTCGTCGTCCGAGCCGAAGTAGACCGCGTTTTCCGCGATGGCGGCGGTGGAGGTGATGGCATCCTGGGCGTTGAACTTCCAGAGGACATCGAGTCGGTCGGGGAGCGGGGATTGGGCGACGCCCGTCTGGGCGCTGTTGCCGCGGAACATGGTCCACGCGGGGGGGACGGCGCGGGTTGGTTGGGAGAGGAGGACGGCGCTGAAGAGCGTGAGCGCCGCGAAGTTCCGGCGTCCGCCAAACGGCAAGCCGCAACTCGGAGCGGTCCCGCGCGGGGGGAAGCTGCTGTGTGGTGGGGATTGGAGTAAGCGCGATTGCATGTTGATCGGGGTTAGCTCGGTTTGTATCGCAGTACGATGGCGGCGCCGAGACC
>JAJDDS010000634.1 GCA_029260195.1 Phycisphaerae bacterium | reverse complement strand
TTCATCTGCCGGTCGACGGTGAGGGACTGGGACTGTACGCCGCCTACGGCACAGAGAACCAGGACCGCGCCGTCAAGCACACGCAGTGATCGTTCGACCTCGATGGTGAAGTCGACGTGCCCGGGCGTGTCGATGATGTTGACCTCATGCCCGTTCCACGTGACGTTCGTCGCAGCCGACGTAATCGTGATTCCGCGCTCCTTTTCGAGCTCCATGAAGTCCATGGTGGCACCGCCATCTTTGCCCTTGATCTCGCCGATGCGGTGAATGCGCCCGGCGTAGAAGAGGATGCGCTCCGTCAAGGTCGTCTTGCCGGAGTCGATGTGGGCACTGATTCCGATGTTGCGTACGTTTGCCAGCCGTTCCATGGTTCCTAGTTCTCTACTCTGGACCGCGACGTGCGTCTTGCCGCCGGTCGTTTGTTGATAAGAGTCCCGCCGCCGGTGGGCGGCGTGTCTATCGCACATCGCTCGGACCGCGCAGCCGCAGCCAAGCAAGTGCGATGGAATCTCTTCCAATCGGTATTCGGGGGCGGTGGACCTTAGAATCTGGAGCGTTTTCGCCGACCGGGACGACCGGCCAGACCCCCCGGGAGCCTTCCAAACCGTAGGCCGGCAGCATACCGGTTCGCACGCTGCGATTCCAGTGCATTACCGGAAAAAAAGTAGCGGCGGGTTACGGGACGCGGTGGCCCCCGGCGATCAAGCCACGCCGCCAAGTGCTTGGGATTGGGCCGGGAGGAACCGGTGGCGGTTTTCGGCGAACGCGACGTTGGCACGCTCGAGGTCCGCCGGGCATCCGATGTCGTACCATCCGCCGTCATGGCGGTGCGTGTGGATCGCCTCCTGCCCTCCGACCATTGCCAGGATCAGGTCGTCCATTCCGTAGGCGCGGTCTTGGGGAATGCTCCTCAGGACCGATTTGCGCATGGCGTAGATGCCCATCGAGACCCAGAAATTCAGAGTTGGTTTCTCGCGAAATCGCTCGATGGTCCCGTCAGGGGCGAACTCGATGACGCCGTCAGGGACGGGAATGGCCCGCCGATACGTGGCGATGGTCAAGTCGCGGCCTGTGTCGCGATGTGCCTCGAAGAAACGCCGAAAGTCGAGGTCCGTTAACAGGTCCCCGTTCAGCAGCAGGAAGTGCTCCGGCAGACGATCAGCCACAAGGTGGAGCGGCGCGACAGTCCCGAGCTCGCGGTTCTCGCGACTGTAGGTGATTTCCACGCCAAGGGCGCCTCCGTCGCCGTAGTAGGATCGTAGCAACCCCTCATGGTGATTGACGCCCATGATGATTCTCTTGAACCCGGCGTGCCGGAGTTGGCGCATGAGAATCTCGGAGATCGGCAGATCCTGGACCGGGACGAGCGGTTTGGGCAGAACGGTGGTGTAGGGTCTGAGTCGGCTACCCTGTCCGCCGGCAAGAAGGAACGCGCATGGTTCGTCGCGCATGCTATGAGTCTCCTGGGGCGTCGGTGTGGCTACGCCGCGCACCATCTCCCCACCGTTGTCGACCGTTCCGAGGGCGCCCTTTAGCTATCGGACGACGGATTCGGGCTGCGTGGTTTCGCGGACCACTTGGGCACGACTGCGTCCAATAGGGGCGGTCATATTTGTTCGAGGAGTGTCGCTAGCCTAGCGCGCTCTTTGTCCGAGAGGGCGTTCTGCCGCTCGTCGATCGACTGCGCTTCGCGGAGCCGGCGCTTGGCTTCCGAAGCCCGGTTCTGGGCGAGGAGGGCCTCGGCGAGGTGGAGCAGTGCTTTGGCGCGCGTGCTCGGCAAGGCGACCGAGAAATCGACCGCCTGGTTGAGTTGTTCGACGGCGGCGTCGAATCGTCGAAGCTTCGTCAAAATGACCCCGCGGGTGTCGCGGAGGTGGGGGTCGAGTGGGAATTGCTCGATCCCTCGGTCGGTGAGTCGCAAGGCTTCGTCGATGTCGCGGCCAGTCTCCATCAGCACCCACGCGAGGTCGTTGAGGGCACGCTCGTGGTTGGGGTCGATCGCGAGTGCGCCCCGGTAGCCATCGATGACGGCGTCGTTGTCCCCGGCGAGGTACGCGGCTTTCGCGACGCCAAGATGGGCGGCGACGCTCTGGGGATCGGCTTCGCGCGCCCGCCCGAAGAGGGCTCGAGCGTCCGCGAGATGGGTACGCGCCGGAGAATTGGTCAGAAGTTCGCCGGCGAGGAGAAATGTCCGAATATCCTGCGGGTGGTTGGCGTGATGCTGGGAGACGAGCGGGGCGATCGCGTCGAAGTCGCGGCGTTTGGCGAGGCAGCGAAGTCGCGTTGTGACGATGGCCGAGTTTCCGGGGTCGTCCCGCTCGGCTTCCGACACGCGGGCTTCGAACGCCTCGGCATTCCCCTCGCCGCAGTGGAGGTCGGCGAGGGATAGCAGCAGCAGGCTCCGACTAACGTCGGCGTCGGTTCTCAGGAGTTCATCGAGGATGGCGATTGCCGCCGCACTCTGTCCGGTCATCTGGAGGAGCCCAGCGCTCTTGATTCGGAGGACGGGATCGTCGGGGTCGATCTCTCGTGCTTTGGCGAGGTGGCGCCGGGCGTCTTCGATGCGACCGTCCTCAAGCGCATCTTCGAAGAGGAAGATGTGCGACGAGAGATGCTGGGGATCGGCGTCGAGCGCGGATCGGACGAAGTTCCTGGCGACGGAGTCCTTTCCCATCTCTTGCGCGGCGCGAGCGGCCGTGACGAGCAGGTCGGGGTCGGTCGGATTGGATTGGATAGCTCGCGCAGCCAAGCGCTCAGCCTCCTCGAATCGCCCCGCATTGAATTCGCTGTTGATGATCGCGATGTGCGCGCCTACGGCGGTCGGGTCTTGGTCCACGATTCGGTTGAGGATGGCGATGGCTTGTTCGCGGACCTCGGGGTCGTCGTTTGAATAGAGGGCGAACGCTCGGACGCGGAGAAGCTCGACGTCGTCGGGGTGTTGGTCTAGCAGTGGGTCAAGCAGAGCAACGCCCTTCGCACGCTTCGCGGGATCCTCCGAGGCGACCAGAGTCTTGACGAGCGATCGTTTGACGGATTCCCGACCGGGCTCGACCTCGAGTCCGTTCTCCCAGGCTTCGATAGCGGCGTCGGGACGCTTGCTCGCCCCGTAAAACCTCCCGAGGAGTTCGAATCCCATGGCTTCATTGTCGGGGAATTGCGTGAGACGTTGGTAATCTCGTTCGGCGAGTTCGAGCGCGTTTCTGTGAACGTTGAATTCGGCGCGGAGCGCGTACGCGGAGAAATCCTGTCGCCGCTCGACTTCGCGGTCGAGGAGCTCGGCGGCTTCGTCGATGCGTTCCTCCGCCATGAGAATTCGGGAGCGGATGGTGACGGGGGTGCGGCTCTGCGGGTCAATGGCCGAGGCTTCATCGAGGAGTTGGAACGCGCGGTCCACGTCACTCCGCCGGCCGTAGTAGAGGGATGCGAGGATGAGACGGGGTCCCGCGGACTTCGGATCGGCGGCGACGCGCGTCTCGAGTTCTTCGATCGCCGTGTCGTAAGAACCCGTGCCGATGGCGACGCCGACTCGGTGCCCCGCGAGTTGCGGCGCGTTCAGCGTGACGAGATCAAGCACGTCCTGTGCGTCCGCAAACCGATTCTGTGATTGAAGAAGCCCGAGGAGTCGCTCAACGACATCGACGGCGTTACGGTTGATCGTGAGCGCCTGACGGTAAGCGGCTTCCGCCGCGCCGAGGTCCTGACGTGTTTCGAACAGGCGTCCCAGCAGCAGAGTCGCACGCGTCCACCACTGAGGCTGATGGTTGATGCAGTACCGGAGCATTTGCTCGATTTCCGGCGCGTGCTCCTCGACGGCGCCACGAGTGAACCAGGCGCGAGCTTGGTGTAGCCTCCAGAACAGGCCGGCGTCGCCTTCAATCGCCTTGAGCTCCGCGATGTAGCGGGCGGCGTCCGAGGGATTCTCGAGGATCTCGGGCGTTTCAAGAAGAGCATTTCTAGCGGCGATATCGTCGGGGTGAAGTTCCGCCACCTCGCGGTACAGTGCGACACCGTCGTTTCGGTCAAAGTACGCGAGACGCAGTTGCGCGAGCGCTAATCGGATCTGGCGCATCGCGTCGTCGGTGGTCAGTGTTTGCAGGGCACGCTCGAGAGTCTTCTCGGCGTCTCGCGGCAGGTCCTCAGCCAAGCGGAGTCGGGCTGCGTAGATCCAGGGGCGGACTGCGCCGGGGTACTGCTCGCTCGTGCGCTCGCACAGTTCGATCGCCTCGGCGGTCCGTTTCGAGCGAGCGAGGAACGCCACGAGCGATCGGAATGCGTCGAGCGTCTGCCCGGGCAGGTCGACAGCCTCGCGCAAAAGAGATTCGGCTTCGGCGAGACGGCCTTCATGCTGCGCGAGCGTCGCCTGCAGCACGAGAACGGGGGCGTTGCCCGGGTATTGCGTGTCGAGATCGCGCAGTTCCTCCCGAAGTCCGGCAATCTTGTCGGACGGAATCGAGCGGTCCATTTCGCGGTGCAGATCAGCTTCGATGCGCAAGAGCCGCAGATCGAGACGCTCCGGGCGTCGCTCCTCACAGATGCGCGCGAGGCGCGCGGCGTCGGACCACTCGCCGCGCCGCAGATGCTCGCCAGCGAGTTGCGCAGTGGATGCGACATCGTCGTCCCTGCGGCGGGCAGCCTCCTTGAGCGCGGACATCGCGAGGTCGCGTTGGTCGGTGGCTACGTAGGCTTGGGCGAGCAGCCGCCACGCGGACACGTTGTCCCGATCACGGGTCACGATTGGGCGCAGCAGGTTGATGACATCGAAGGGTTGATCGCCGGACATGGCGACTCTGGCGCGGAGTACGGACAAGTCGGCGTCTCCGACCGACCGACCGCGCGTCTTCTTCTCGACGAGTGCGAGGTACTCATCGAGGATCTCCGCCGCCCGAGCGGGGCGTTTGCCACCGACGTAGAGCTCGATCGCCGAGGGGAGGAACGCCGAGCGGAATCGTTCGTTGAGGTCGTCGAGCGCAGCATCCGCGAGGTCACCCATGGCGTCGGGATCGCCGACACGCCGTTGGACGTCGGCTGCCACGCGGTAGCGGTCCAGCTTGAATCGCTCGGGGTTGTCGATCACCCCGAGGAAAACCTCGGGATCGACATCCCCCAACGCCTCGATGATCTCCGCGGCGCGGCGCAAGCGGCCGAGAAGCGTCCACGTTCGCGCCATGCGCAACCGCTGATCGGGGTCTTGCGGATTGAGACTCTCCGCCGATTCGAGGTCCGCCCGAGCCGCGTCAAAATCGGGTGTCTTGCGCCCTTGGAGATCGTCGCGATGGAATACCGCCCGGTCGATGAGCGGACCGGGAGTGTTGGGATTCTTGCCGACCCCGAGATCCAACCACGCGCGCGCGGCCGCGACACCCGCCTCCGTTTCGTTCGCTTCGAGCGTGAGGCGGCAGAGAATGGCGTACGCGTCGACCGCCTCCCGATCGTGTTGCTTGACCAGGGTCTCGAGCATCTTGCGAGCCGGATCGAGTTCGTTCGCCAGCAATAGCAGCCTGGCGAGCAGGAGTGTGGCCTCTGCGTCCGCAGCGTCCTGTTCGCGTCGAGATTCGCAGATATACCGGGCGCCGTCGAAGTCGCCGATCGCGACATAGAGCGTCGCCAGCCGGTTGGATATCTCCTTGTTGGCCGGGCGGTGCCGGAGGAGACGCCGGTACGCGCCGGCAGCCGAGGCAAGGTGGTCGAGATCCCTCGGCCTGACGGCGAGATTCGCGTCCGCGTACGCCAGCAGCATTTCCTGGTCGTCCGGGTACTGGCGGAGATACCTGCGCAGTTGCTTGCAGGCCTCCGGCCAGTTTTCGCTGGCGAGCATGTCGCGCCCGTCTGTCAGGGCGCGTTCGGCGAGGACTCGTTTTCGGATATGGTGCCCGCCGAACAGTCCCACGCCGACGGCGCCAAGAACCACCAACAGGATCACCAGGGCTTTGACGTTGATGCGGGCGTTGCGAGCGATGGCGGACATGCGGCAAGTTCCTCGGGTTCCGGGTGTCGGTGACGACTCTTCGATGGGCATTATCGACTGTTCCAAACAATGTCAACATCGGGAGAAGCACGTGTCCGCCGCGCACAAAAAAACACCCCCTCCCGCGACGCGAGAGAGGGTGTGGCGTAATTGGGCAGGATCGCGGCGCGTTACGCGAAGCGACGGCGGACCCAGCCGACCATGCTGAACCCGAGACCTGCCAGGATGGCGGCGCCGGGCGCGGGCACTTGAATCGACTTGTCCTTGCTGATCAGGTAACTCGTGTCAGGGCTTAGCTGGATGTTCCACTGGAAACCCCATGTCACGTCGCCGCTGAGCGGGCCGCCGATGTCAGCCAATTCTGTCGCGTCGCCGTCTTCGAATCTGTCGAGGAGATCACTGTACGCAGCAGCCTCGAAGTGACTGGCGATCGGCGTCACGATGGTTTCGCTTATCGACACGCCGCTGGGGTCGGTCTGACGCCACGTGTTGTTGTTCGTGCGCACGAGCGTGTCGTTACCTGACGAATCGTGGAGATCAAAATCACTGTATTGGTAGAACCGAAGAGTGAGGTCATCGGGTCCCTGGTTGATGATCTCGATTTGCTCCGCGATGTCCGAATTCGCGTCGCCGGGCTGTCCACCGTTGAGGCTGAACTTGATCTGAATCAACAGGTCGCTCGAAACGGCGTCGTTCCCATCACCGTAGAGCACGACGAGTTGATCGACGCCCGGATCGAGGAAGTCGGAATCCGTCACGCTTAGCCCAAGCTGATTGAGTTCGTTGATCGCGAACTCGTCGTTGTTACCAATACCAAGCCAGAACCACTGCTGATAGAGGTGGTCGACGCCGTCCACGACCCACGAGTCCATCCCCCCATCGCCGAGGATATCGTCGCCTCCGATCGTGTCGAACGTGACCGTCGTATTCCCATCCGACAACACGATGTCCGCCATGGCTGGTCCGGCGCTGCCGATCCCGGTCGCACCCACAGCCAACCCCATAAACAAGTACTTCAAACGATAACGATGCATGGTTGCTCCTCCCATTCTCTGTCGTCGCGGCACGGCCGCCGACACGCTGCCGGCGAGGCTCGTGACGATTCTGTGCGATTGCGCGCTCGATTCGTCGAGCCCGTCGCGACGCCCGCCCCGTGTGCCTGTCTTCCACGGTAAACCCGTGAAGTGCGCCGCATGGCGATTGCTTCACGCTCCCTGATCCACACTGGAGCGGGTTTCCC
>JAJDDS010000633.1 GCA_029260195.1 Phycisphaerae bacterium | reverse complement strand
CCCGACATGCTTGAGCCCGTGAAGTTGAGCACGCGCCCATTCCCCGGCGGCATCCGTATCACCCAGGCAGCACTTCGCGGCATCCCAGATGTGCTCGCTGAGATGATAGAAGTCCAGCAGCATCGCACGGACGTAAGGGATGTGATCCAGAATCCGATTTCGAATCCAAGGCGCACCGTCCGTCAACGAATCGACGCTACGACATCGATGCAAGGCCAAGTGATTGGCATGCTCCTCCGGACGTCTGCCGAACTCGGCATGATCCTTCGCGGTTGCAAAGGTAAAAACGTTTGCCTTGTTCGGCGTATAGAAGACCCCGATCGTCATTTCTTTGAAAGTATCGGTAGTCCCACGCTGGTGCCGGGGGAGTCATTCCGTGTTGCCGATGCCGCAATGCGACCCTTCCGCCTGCGTAATTCATGCTGTTTTCGACGCGTTTTCTTCTCCACTTGCGTAATGCCGCGAACCATCACTCCGTCGGCGCCGAGGGACACCTGCTCCGTTTGCGATGCAGACCAGCCAGTGTTCAAAGTGACCCGACAGACGCATTTCCTTGATACGCCGACCTTCCGATTCGACGATCTGGCGCAAGCGCTCCGCATAAACCCGAAGGCCGGCGACTCGACGCAGATCAGCGGCTGCGTGCTTGAAGTCGTGGATGATACCCAAAGTGCGAAGCAGGCAACGGGCGCCCGACGTGACCGTTGGGTCCTGGATGCCTATCGATACATCCGACGGACACGTTCCGCCTGCCGAACGCGACCAGAAGTACCGCCGCCGCAACTCAATCGTACCTGTCGCGGTCAGCACTTGCACGCCGCGCTTGCCCTTGTCACGGAGCGGCGCCGGATTATTCGTCGCCGAGTCCCGAGGGGGAAAAAGCGGCCGACCGGGCCGTGGGATGAGCGTCTGTTTTCGCCTGGACAGCCAACTCCAGACCCGCCGGGCCACGGTCAAAGCCGCATTCCGAAATGCCATCTCGCTCGCGTCGATCCAATGGCCATCGGGCGCGTCTTCCACCGCATTGAGTGCCTTGGCAAACTCTTCCCGAAACCGTTCTTCCATCTGCTGCATCAATACTTCGTGATCCATTCGAGAGCCTCCTGCTCAAGTTACGAACAGCCCTATCCATGCCCGTAACATCCCACAAGACGCCCCGTCGCGCCATTAAAGTGTGGCGCGAATTACTCGCCCGTCCCACTGGAAATGGTCACACCCCTGTCGGATCCGGTGGCCTGTAGATACACTGACGCCATGGACTTCTCGCCGCTCCCAGATCACCGGCAGCCACCGTTCCTAACCGCCGACCTGCCGGGGGTGGGAGGCGTAATCAAAGCACGGCCTGAGGATTTCGTGGTAGAGGAAATCCCACTATACGAGGCGGCTGGAGACGGAACCCACCTCTACCTGCGGATCGAGAAATGCGGTGTCACCACGACCGAGGCGGTTCAGCGCATCGCGCGCACCGCCGGAAGGCAACCACGCGACGTGGGATATGCCGGGCTGAAGGACTCGGAAGCCGTCACCCGCCAGACACTGAGCATCGAGCACGTCGATCCGGCGGTGTTTGAATCGGTCGATCTGGGGCGCGTCAGAATCCTGACGATCGATCGGCATCGTAACAAGCTGAAACCCGGCCACCTGAGGGGCAACCGGTTCGAAGTCAAGATTCGTGGCATCGCGCCTTCACGTCACTCGGACGCGCGGCGGGTGGTGGATATTCTGACCAATCGTGGCGTTCCGAACTACTTCGGCCCGCAGCGGTTCGGCGTTCGCGGCGATAATTGGTTGATCGGACGATACGCCATGCTCCGCGATTATGCAGGCGCCGTTTCGGTCATACTGGGACGCCCGGCGCCCATCGACCGAGGGGGCATTCTGATTGCGCGACGCGCTTTCGACGACGGACATCTGGAAGAATCGCTGGACGCATGGCCGCGCGAATGCCGCGAGCAGCGGCGCGTGTGTGGGGCCATGGTCCGGTCCGGCGGTGACCCCCGCAAGGCTTGGCGCGCCGTCGATCGAACACTGCGCCGGTTGTTCCTGTCCGCCTTCCAAAGCCACCTGTTCAACCAAGTCGTAGCCACACGCGTGAAGGAACTGGACCGAATCGAAACGGGTGATCTAGCGTGGAAGCACGCCAACGGTGCGTGTTTCGTGGTGAACGACGCGGCGCGCGAGCAGCCCCGCTGCGCGGCCTTCGAAATCTCCCCGACGGGGCCGATCTTCGGGAAGCGCATGACCGAGACAACCGGCGCGCCGGGCGAACGCGAGTCGCGCGTGCTGAGTGAAGCGGGACTCACCCTGTCACAGTTCACCAACCGCGACGGCATCCACATGGACGGGGCACGTCGCCCGCTGCGCGCCCCGCTCCAAAAACCGGACCTCGCGTCTGGATCCGACGAGCACGGGGAATTCCTGCAACTGACGTTCTCACTCCCCCCTGGCAGCTACGCGACATGCGTCACCAGAGAAGTTTGTAAGGGCGAGGGCAGGTAGAATTCGGCTTGGTCGAGTCCTTCGCCATCACACACGAACGCGATTGGTGCGCACCTGGACCGACGCAGCACACACGCCGGAGTGTCATGAGCGGCAATGGATGGGGCTACGTTGGATTTCGTTTCGGCGGGCGAATCTGTTAGAATCACCGTGTAGAATCAACATCGCGGGAGGCAGGGACAATCGGATGATTCGGGAGGTGACAATCCATACGGACGGACAGGGGCTGTACGAGATGACGACGGACGTACAGGACGTCGTGAATGACGCCCGTGTCGACGAAGGGCTCTGTACGGTGATGGTGCGACACACGTCAGCCAGTCTCACGATTCAGGAGAACGCGGACCCATCGGCCCGTAGCGACCTGGAGGCGTGGTTGAGTCGATTGGTGGTGGAGAACGACCCACTGTACACACACACGGACGAGGGTCCGGACGACATGCCGTCGCACATCAAAGCTGCGCTGACCGCGACGACGCTCTCAATCCCGATCGTCGGCGGAAAACTGGGCTTGGGGATGTGGCAGGGAATCTGTCTGTGGGAGCATCGCCGCCGAGCGTCAGGGCGCCGCTGCATCGTCCACGTCGGCGGGTGATAGCAGTGGTAGGTTGCCCAGCGTGTTGGCGAGCGACGCGCGGATTGGATGGAGGCAAGAACATGTCGATAAGTGCTAAGAACAGTGTCATCGGCGTGGCGGTGGTCTGTGTCGCGTGCGCAGGGGCCGGCGCCCAACAAGCGGAAATCGTCGCATTTCCTCCACCCGCGTCGTTCTTTCAAAACACGACGTTCGCAATCGACGGAGGCGCCGGCTTCGTGCCGACGTTTGATGATGACGTGCTGTGGTCGTTCTCACTAGCGACGGGCGAACTGTTGGACGAGGTCGGCCTGACGCTCCCGGCGCCAGCCACCGCCAGCACGCCGGCCGTCTTTCCGAACCACCGGCTGGCCATGGGCGGTTGGTTCCCGAATCAGGGCGTCTTCGTGGCGGACATCAGCGACCCCGAGAATCTGGTTCAACTCGGCGTGATCGAGATCGGCGCTGGCACCAACATTCAGGGCCAGAACATCGCGATCGACGCGAACGGCGTAGTGGGGTACGTGGCTTCGTTTCCGAATGACACGTTGTATTCGTTCAATATCGACACGATGACGCTTGAAGATCCGAACGGTTTGCCCTTATCGGCGAACCCCGATCGCATCGCGCTGGCGGGGAACCGCCTGGCAATGGTGGATACAAGCAACGGGCGCATCATGGTCGCGGATGTTTCCGATCCGAGCAGCCTCTCCCTGGTCGGCTCGATTGACCTGCCCGGTGCGCCGACGTTCGCATCGAATGACAACATCGTATTCGCGGACGACGGGCGGACCGGATTCGTGTCGTCGAATCAGCGCGTACTGTATTCGTTTGACGTCGTGGATCTGACTATCTCGGACCCGGACGGTATCTCGTTCGGCACGCAACAGTTCGGTGACAACATCGCGATTCACAACCACACGGTCGCCTGCATCTGGTCGCGGGGACTGGCCTTCATCGACGTCAGTGATCCCACCAACATGACGTTGCGATCGAACGCCGCTTTCGGCGGAACCGTCGCACCGCAGGGCAGCGCCACCGTCGCCTTCAGCGCGAACGGTACCAAAGCCGCCATGCCCGTCATTTTTCCCGATCACCGCGTCTATACGTTCGACGTCGCGACCGGAAGTCAGACGGCGCCGCCGTTTCCCGTCGACGATCAACCGAATTTCCTAACGGTCTATCAGCCAGCGGATCGGATCGGCGTCTTGTGCTCGACCGCGGCTGACATTTTCCTCATTTCCGGGCTGTTGGGATTACCGGGCGATTTCGACGGCGACGGTGACGTGGATCTCTTCGATTTCGAAGCCCATCTCGACTGCAGAACCGGACCGGGGAACACGGGCTTGTCCGCGGAGTGCAGTGCGCTTGACTTTGACGGAGACAATGACGTGGACCTCGCCGATCTCAGGAATCTCCAAGTCGCGTTCGGATCATCGATGCCCACAGACGTGCCTCACTGACAGCTGTGATTGCAGCCATGACCGTCGGACGGTAATCTGTGGGGCCAAAAGCGAAGCAGGCGCCCGTTGGAGAAAGACCATGTCCCTTCGATTCAGAACCGGTGTCGTCGGTATTGCTTGGGTAATCGCAGCCTCGGTTGGCGCGATTGGAGGTGACGAGCCGGCGGCGTTCGAGGGGTATTCGCAATCGGCTGAGCGCATTGTGGGGAAGATGCTCCGGGCGATGAGCAAGCTGTCGACCTACTCGGACGACGGGGTTTTCACGATGGAGACGGGCGGGTCGTTCAACGCGGCGGATCAGGCGGCGGCGTTCGTCTACGCGAAGTCCAAGCGTTTCTGCATCAAGACCGAGCAGCATGAGATCCATAGCGACGGCAAGGAACTGACGGTGTACGCCAAGGCGATGCGGCGGTACACGGTCAGCCCGTTGGAGAAGGACATCGGCAAGCAGGTCGAGAAGTACTTCGGCGGTTGGGGGATGAGCTTGGGGACCGGATCGCTGGTGTTGTCTTCGAACCCGCGCGCGACGTTTGCCAAGCAGTTCTCCAATATGGACGTGGTCGATGACGAGAACATCGAGGGCGATGCTTGCTCAGTGCTCGAGGGTGTAATGAAGGGCTCGCCGATGGGCATGGGGGAGACGGACATTCCGGCGACGCTCTTCGTGCGGCAGCGCGATTTCATGATCCGGCGGGTGGAACTGGACCTCGCCGAAGTGATGAAGAAGCAGTTCGACGAGGACTCGGGCATGCAGTCGCCGTTCAAGGAGTACAAACTCGTGTACGACGTGCGGATGATGGCGGTGAACGAGCGCATCGACGAGGACGCTTTCAAGTTCGAGGCGCCGTCGAGCGCCAAGGAAGTCGACAGATTCTATTCGTCCTGGATGCAGGACGGCGACACGGCGATGCAGTTTGAGTGGTCGGGCAAGGAGGCGCCGGAGTTCGAGCTACAGACGACCGACGGAGGGTGGGTCTCGAACGACTCGGTCAAGGGAAAGGTTGTCGTCCTCGACATGCCGGGCCGATGGATGCGGGGGACGCCGCCCGGAATGGCTGCGCTGGACGAGATTCGCGGCGACTACGCGGATAAGGACGTCGCCGTCGTACTGGTTCATCATCGCGGGAAGGCAGACAAACTGACCGAGAAGATGGACGAGAAGGGTTGGAAGGTGACTGTCGCGTTGGATCCGGACGGTGCGATGGCCGGCGATTTTTTCGACCAGCAATTCGGCGGCGGGGTCGTGATCATCGCCAAGGATGGGATCGTGCAGGGGCGCTACTCGCCCATGATGACCGAGGAGACAGCCACGGCCCTGCGGGGGGATATCGACACGTTGCTGGCGGGCGAGACACTGTCCGGCGGACAGGTGATGAGCGAGGCGCAGATCGAGGAGGCGGCGGACCAGAAGTCGTCGCGGTTCAGTTTCGGTGGGACGGCGGAGCCATTGAATGAGGAGCATCTGCACGAGACTTGGTCGATCCGGACCGGCGGGGGCAGTGGGTTCATGTTCGGTTTCGGATCGGGGGCTGCGCCACGTGGTGAGCTTTGGATTCGTGATCAGGACGTCGCCAAGCGGATCGAAGCGGATGGGCAGGTGACAGCCGAGATCGAATTGCCGAATCCGTCGAAGGACCAGTTTTCGCAGGAGCAATTTGTGGGCGGGCGGATGGGGTCGCGGGCGGGTGTGGTGTTCATGAAGACCATTCCCGGAGAGGAACAGCAGATGGGTTGGCGGCCGCCGAAGGAGGCCGTGATCGTGGCAGTCGACGAGTCCGGGCGCGAGCTGTGGAAGATGGAGTTCGAAGTGAAGAACAATCAGCTACCGCAGCATCTGACACTAGCTGACATCGACGGACGAATGGGTGACGAGTTTGTATTCGCGCATCAAGGAGCGGTTTGGATCGTCGACGAACGCGGTGAGGCGCTCGTACGCAAGCCGATTCTCGGGATGTCGAAGTGGATTCTCGTGGAGGATCGCGACCACGATCGGCGGGCGGAAATCTACGTTCGGTCCGATCGGAAGCTATTTAGGTTCGACTACAGGCCGCGGTAGGAATGGTGAATGCAGAATGGCGAATTCAGATGACGAGCCGAGGACTTCAGTCCCCGCGGACGTCCGCGCGGGATGAAGCCGGCGGCTCGCGCGTGCGGCCCGTCGGGGTCATCGGCCCGCTACTCCTGGTCGGTATGATATCCGCGTTCGCACCGCGGGCGTGGGGAACGTGGTCGATCATCCTGATCGATAGCGAGACGCGCGAGATCGCGGTCGGATCCGCAACCTGCCTGACGACGTTTGATTTGCAGCGTTGGCTTCCCGTGGTACGGGTGGGCGTGGGCGCGGGCTGCGCACAGTCGTTCGTGGATCAGACGGGGCAGAACCGAATGCTGATCTGGGACGAACTGCTCGAGGGGACCGATCCCGAAGTGATTCTCGACCGACTGGACGAGCAGGATCCCGGACATCAGACGCGGCAGTACGGGATCGGGGATGCATTGGAGCGGGCGGCGACTTTCACCGGATCGGTCGCCGCGGACTGGGCTGACGGCGTCGTCGGATTGTCCGGCACCATGGTTTACGCGATTCAGGGAAACATCCTGACCGGTGAACCGGTGGTGTCGACGGCGCTGAAAGCGGTCTTGAGCTCACCGGGCGGGCTCCCGGAAAAGCTGAGAGCGGGGATGGAGGCTGCACGATCGATGGGGGGCGACGGGCGATGCTCGTGCAGCCCGAATGCACCGACCAGTTGCGGATCGCCGCCTGCCGAGTTCACCAAATCCGCCCACATCGGGTTCATGATCGACGCCCGACTCGGGGACGTGGACGGCGGGTGCGATCTCGAATTCGGGTGTGCCGGCGGCGACTACTACATGGATTTCAACGTGGCGTTTCAGACGGTGGGCGATGAAGACCCGGTGCTGCAGATGCAATCTATGTTCGACGCATGGCGCGCGGGATTGATCGGTCGCCCGGATGCGGTGCGGTCGACGGTCGTCGTTGATCCGAATTCGATCCCCGGCAACGGTGCGGCCACGAGCCAGATGGTTGTGATGCTGCGTGATTGGCAGGGAGCACCCATCGCGCCGGGATCGGCGTCGCTGTCTGTGACACACGCGCCGGACAGCGCGGGATTGTCGTCGATCGGACCGGTGGCCGATCTGGGCGGCGGAGTGTTTTCCGTATCGATGACTGCCGGTTCCGGGGCGGGGGTCGATCTATTCCGGGTCGTGGCGGACGACGGTGTCAGGGGGGTGACACTGATTCCCATACCGGAACTGCACAACGCCCCGCTCGGCGACGGGAACGGCGACGGGGATTGGGATATGTTCGACGTGGTTGACCTGCTGGGTTGCGTGACGGGACCGTTGGGGTCGACGGCGATGGGCGATCCAGACTGCACCCTGTTCGATTTCGACGTCGACCGGGACGTGGACCTGATTGACTTCGGGTCCATGCAAGTGCTGTTCACCGGCTCCTGCCCGGAGATCATCACACAGCCGGCGACAAAGACCGCCTGTCCGGACGATCCCGCTTCGTTCGTCGTGGGCGTATCGAGGCCGGACGTGGAGTATCAGTGGTTCAAGAACGGCGTCGAGATCGCGGGGGCGATCGCAGCCGAGCATGTGATAGCATCCGCCGGCGAGTCGAACGAGGGCGACTATGCAGTTCGCGTCACCGGATTCTGCGGCGCGCTGTGGAGCGATGCGGCGAACTTGAATGTCGTGGACCCGCCGGTGTTCACCGTCATACCCTCCAACGCGAGCATCTGCACCGGGCAGCCCGTCGAGTTGTGCAGCGCCGCCGAGGGACTCGCCCCGCTGACGTACCAGTGGCACCTCGACGGCGCACCCATTGCCGATGCCACGGAACCATGTGTGTCCATCATCGAGTTGACGCAGCAGGACGTCGGCGAGTACAGGATCGAAGTGGCTGATGGTTGCGAAACCGCGGTGATGAGTCCGCCCGTCGAAGTAAACGCCGCCGATGTGGTCATCACGTCACAACCGGCCGACCAGGACCTGTGCGCCGGCGAGACGATCACGCTGTTTCTGGTGGCTGAAAATGCCGGCACTTTTCAGTGGCAAAAAGACGGCGAGGACATCCCCGGCGCGAACGCCCCGTTCTATTTCAAACCCAACTCAAGCACCGACGATTCCGGCATCTACCGCTGCATCGTAGCCAACCCGTGCGGTCCCGTCGTCAGCGACGAGGCGGTCGTAGCGGTCTCAGAATGCGCTACACCGTAGCCCTGGTCACGCAAAACCGTCGAATCACTTGAACGCCGACCCCCGGGTTGATACCCTGGCTCCGGTGGCCGGAGCGGGAACCATGATGATCGAGACAACTGAGCGCCTTCCGCGCGGATCACGAACGTGGATCGCCGCGGGCATTCTGCTCGTGGCGGCTGCGGCCGCGCACGCCGACGACGCCCTGTGGAGCGAATTACCGCCGTTGCCCGCGGCGGTGTCCAACAACGCCGTAACGTCGACGGACACGGGCGACGGCCGGACGGTGTTTTACTCCTTCATGGGCATCCGCAACCCGTTCAACGCGACCACGATCACACCGGCGGCGCACCGGCTGGCGTTTCCGGGCGGCAAGTGGGAAGCGATCGCCGACGCACCGCTGCTGAACGCCAAAGCCCGCGTCGGCGCGAATGCCGTCACGGTCGCCGGCGAGGTGTATCTGCTGGGCGGATACACCGTCAGCGGTGGGGCGGAGGTGACCGACCCCCGCCTGTTCCGGTACGACCCCGGCACGAACTCGTACGTTCTGTTGGCGGAAGTGCCGGTCGAGGTCGACGACACGGTGACCGGCGTGTACCAGGATCGCTACCTGTACCTGGTAAGTGGTTGGCATGGACCGGTTTTCAACAACGTCGCAAACGTACAGGTGTACGACACGCAGACCAACACCTGGTCCCAGGCGACGCCGATTCCCGGTCCGCTACCGGGCCTGTTCGGACACTCCGGGACAATCATCGGCGACAGAATCATCTACCTGGACGGCGTGCGATCGATCTCCGGATTCCCGATCTCCAACTCCGCGTACGTGGGCGGCATCGATCCGCTCGATGTCGGATCGATCGGAACCATCGAGTGGACCCAACTAGACGCGCACCCCCTGGCACCTACTTACCGGGCAGCCGGTTCGCAAGGCGGATCGAATGGCCACATGCTCCTGACCGGCGGATCGGACAATCCCTACAACATCAGCGGCGTCGGCTACAACGGTCAGCCATCCCCGCCGTTGGATCAGGTGATCGACTACGACCCACTCGCGGACACGTGGACCGTACTGACGTCGTCCGGCGACCACGCGCCGACAATGGACCATCGAGGGCTGGTGCGATTCGGAGCCTGCTGGGCCACCATCGGCGGGATGACCGCACCGGGAACAACAACCGGCCGGGTGTACCGCTTGACCCCGCCGAGTGCTGTGACACCGGGCGAGTTCAACTGTGACACGACCGTGTCACTGCTCGATTTCGCTGCATTTGGCGGATGCGTTACCGGTCCTGAATCCGGTCCGCCGTTATCCGGATGCGGCGACGGCGACCTTGACGGTGACGGGGACGTCGATTTTGCCGATTTCGCGGCGTTGCAGCGGGCGGTCTCG
>JAJDDS010000632.1 GCA_029260195.1 Phycisphaerae bacterium | reverse complement strand
CGCTGGGCGACGGTGTCGACCTCGATTCCCTCCCCAGTGACATTTCGAGAATGCTACCGCGCTTTCATTCCCGTTCGATGAACGTCGTCGTCGGCGATGATGATGACGAGAGACACGTCGCCATCGTCATCAACCGTGACGGCGAGAACCTCAACATCGAGAGCACGGATCATGGCGGCATCAAGGTGACCCGCACCGACGCCGAGACCGAGGAGGAGACCGTCACCGTCTACGCCGACGAGGATGAACTCGAAGCCGGCGACGCGGACGCTTTCGAGATCTTCAGCCACTCCGGCGGGCACTTCGTCATCGATCTGGACGACGAAGCGGACACGGGCAAGGTGTTTTCGTTCCGCTTCGGTGACAAGGACGGACCCCACGCCGTGTGGCTTCAGAACATCGAGGAAGAGCTCGCCGATGAGTCGGATGCGCTATCCGCGGCGCTTGAGCGGCTGAAGAATATCGAAATCGACATCGACGTGCCGAACATCGCGGTACCACACGTCGAGCACGCCGAAGGCGGCAACACGTTCTTTGAGTATATCCGCGGCAATGCCCGTCAGACCATTCGTCAGAATCCCGATGGGACGATCGACGTGATCACCCGCAAGGGCGGCAACGAATTGGTCAAGCGTTATGCGGACGAAGCCGATCTTCAGGATCGAAACGCCGCGGCCTACGCCACCTTCCTCGACTTACAGGACGACGACTGAGACTGACTACCAAACACTCCTCTCTGCGACCACGCGACCGGACGACGGGCTCACCGTCGTCCGGTTGTTTTTACGCGCGGCCAGAACGACCGCGGTCGCGCCACGGATCCCCGCCGGCGCGGATCGGCAAGTGTGCGCAGGAGGTCCGTGTGCCGATAGCCGCTGTAGCGATTCGCCGAGCGTCCGATCCGAGCCGATCTGATGCCGACGCTTCGTGGTGCGCCGTTATCGGCGGATTGCATGCTCAAGCCGGGGGCGCGGGCATGGGACGTCGGCATCACCCAACCCGTGGCCGCGCTGCGCTGGGACATGCCACCGGTGCGGACGACTGCGCACGTCGATATGCACAACGGTGCAAGGCGAGTTCGAGCGGGGAGTGTGGCTGGATGACACGAGCATGACCGACGGTGGCTGGCGACGGGCGTTTGTCGAGCGATTGGCCTCGGGCGCTCAACCGGACGGCGGGTGGGGGTATCGGTCCGACACGCGATCGAGCGCTGAGGCGACCGCGCTGGCGGCGCTCGCCCTGTCCGCGCACGACGAGCATGAGGATTTGCGCGTCGGGGGGCTGAGCTACCTGGCGGAGACTCAAGGGGCGGATGGCGCAGTTTCCGTCTCGCGTGACCTCGGGTCCCCGTGCTGGCCGACGGCCATGGCGATCATCGCGTGGTTGCGTGCGGGGGTCGCGGGGACCGATGCATTCGTCTCGCACGCCCGACGGGGGGTCGACTGGCTTCTGAGCGCCCGCGGCATCCCGATCGCACCTGATCCGCGTCTGTTCGGACATGACACAACGCTGACCGGGTGGTCATGGGCGCCAAACACGCACTCCTGGGTCGAGCCAACCTCGTACGCCGTCCTGGCGCTGAAGGCTGGCGCGCGTGGCGATCACGCGCGGGTCACGGCAGGAGTGCGCCTGCTGCGCGACCGCGCATTGACGGATGGGGGATGGAACTACGGCAACACGCGGGTGCTCGACAACACGTTGCGCCCGTTTCCCGCGACGACGGGTGTGGCGCTGGCTGCCCTCTCCGGCGACGAACGCTCGGACCTCGTGCAAGCCGCGATCGACTACCTGACGCAGGAGTTGCGGCAGGTCCGATCACCTTTCTCGTTGGGCTGGGGGTTGATCGGACTAGACGCATGCGGTGAACATCCCGACGGCGCCGAGGAGTGGATGGCGGAGTCCGCGTCCCGCAGCCTCGGGCGTCGTCCGAATTACTTGGACGACGCCGTGTTGCTGATGTCGGCTGCGAGACGGTGCCCGGTGACCGCGCCGCTCCTGGATTCAAAGGCATGACGCGCAGTGACATACAGCTTGACGCCCCGACGGCTGGATGGTGTCCATCACGCCGGGAGGTTCTCGGACTTGGCAGCGCGATCGCGCTGGGCGGCGGCGTTGCCGAGGGGATGTCGTGGTGGAACCGACACGAACGAGGCATGCGCGCCCGCGTGTTCATCGGACCCGCGTCAGGCTATGACGCCGATCTGGCGCGGATTATCGGCGATGGCCTGTCGGAATTGGGGATCACCGGTCCAGAAATCCACGGCAAGCGTGTTCTCCTCAAACCCAATCTCGTCGAAACCGCTCGGGGGCAGTCCCACATCAACACGCATCCAGCCGTCATCGTCGCAGCCGCCGAGTCGTTCCGCCGATTGGGCGCCGCCGAGGTTTTCGTGGCGGAAGGTCAGGGACACCGGCGTGACAGCGTCCTGGTGCTGGACGAATCGGGTATGGGCGAGGCGTTGGACGCGGAGCGACTGGAGTTTGTGGATCTCAATCACGA
>JAJDDS010000631.1 GCA_029260195.1 Phycisphaerae bacterium | reverse complement strand
GATGGTCGTCGAGGGCGACCGCACCGATATGGAGAGTGGCGCCCCCGCACTGGCCAAGACCCCCGGCTGGGAGGTCGTCGAACACGTCGTCACTGAGCAAGACGGCAAACAGGAGGTCCACCGCGTCGCCGAGACCACGATCGCGCAGGGCAAACCGATCCCCCCAACCTACCCCACGAACGACCCCGAAGCTGAAGCGCTGGCGATGCAACACCCTACCACACTCAACATCGAACGCCGGAGTGACGGCGTCTACTACCACTTCCACCGCGTCTATCAACCACGCGCCGCCGCGTTCGTCAACGTCTGGTGGAACGCGCTTTTCGAAAACTACGGCGACGAGGATCCCGCCAGTATGGACCGTGAGAAGGGCCTCAAATTCGTGAAGGACATGGCCCGGGTCGAGAAGAGGAAGCAGGTGGCGATCATCCGAAAGGCTGCCCAATTCCTTCCCGAGCCCTGGCCCCAGGAACTCCGGCTGGCTGTCCACAACGACGTCGCCGCGGTCATCGATCAAATCGATCCCCACGACATCCTCGAACTGCTCCGCGGCGATGAAAACGACGACAAAGACGCTGATGCTCGGCTAGACGAGTTCGCTCAACAGATCGAGAAGGACATCGCCATCGCCGTTCGAGATACGCTGCGCACCGCCGGCGTCCAGATGGGGACCATTCGCCGCTTCGACGAATTGCTGAAGCGCGAACGCCAACGCTTCGCCATCACCGACGATTACATCGACGACGCATTCCGAATCAACCTGACGCTTCCCGGAACGCTCATCGGACACAACGGCGACAAAACCGAAGACGGCGCGGTAGTATGGGAGCGCGAAGGCGAGTACTTCTACGATCGCGAGGTCGAACTCCTCGCCACGTCGAAAGTGGCCAACGCGACACGATGAAACCCAGGAACGCACAAGACGCCATCTGTCATGCTGAGCGCGGCGAAGCATCTTGCCTGCCCACTCAACAACCGTGACACGTCCATCGTGACTCATCTGCCCCGTAGGGGCTTGTGGGGATAGACCAGCGATTCCGAAAGGACGCCCGACATCGCATGAACACCGCCGAAGTCCAGAACACGTTCAACGCACACCGCCCAGCCATCTACGGCTGGGCGTATCGCGTGCTCGGCAACCACCACGACGCCCTCGACGTCACGCAGGAGGTCTTCGTCAAATGGTGGCGCATCAACCGCGAAGACACACCACCGACGCGCGCCGTCGGGTGGCTGCGCCGCGTCACTATTAACCACAGCCTCAACCTATCCAAAGCGAGATCGAAACAGACGGACATCGGAGCAATCGATCCGCCCGACACCCGTACCTCCCCCACCGACATTGCAACGCGCGAACTGACCGGCGCGGTGGCTGATGCGCTGAGCGACATGTCCGACCAACAGCGGGCTGTCTTGTTCGCAAAAACCTATGACGGGCTGACCTTCGCCCGAATCGCGGAGGAGATGAACCTGGCCGTCCCGACGGTCAAGACGCATTACCTGCGCGCCGTCCAGACCGCCCGCCGCCGCTTGGCGGCAGCGGGCATCGTCGCCGGAGAAACGCTATGAACTGTCAGACCATTCAAGACCAACTCGCCGATTACCTTGGCTGCGAACTGGACGCCGTCGCGCGCGCCGCGTTCGACCGGCATGTGGAGACCTGCGCCAACTGCCGCGCCGACGTCGGCGCCCTGACCGAGACCGTGGCGGCAATGGCGCATCTCGACATTCCGCCACTCGCCCCCGCCGCCCTACCGCCCCACCGCGTCGGGTGGCGACCACCGCTCTCCTACGCCGCTGTCCTGCTGGTTGGTCTCGGCGTCGGCTGGTCCGTCAGACCCGACGGGGCCACAGTGTCACCCCCCGACACTTCACCCGTGGTCCGCGAGAGTCCCGACACTCCGTCCGGCGTCCACCCCGGGTGGGTAAACGCCGTCGTCGCCTCCTCCTCCGACCCCCGCGAGACTCCTTTCGCCCGCAACGCGATCAAACTCATCCGCGCGTTCAACAACCGGCGCGTGAAGTGACACCCTATGGCACTTTCGCCGCGCCGAGGAATCCGCCGCCACGGCGTGGCTCAACAGTTCAGTCGCGGGGGGTGAAGTCGAAACGCTTGCTTTGGGAGAAGAACGACAGCGGGTTGTCATACACGATCTTGCGGATGGTCGACTCGGCGTGCCCGCGCGAGCGCATCTCGACGACGAACTTCGGGACAGCCGTCGGGTCGCTGACACCCCAATCGCCCGCGGAGTTGACCATGATGCGCTCGACGCCGACCCGCTCGATGATGTCGACCGCTCGCGCCGGCGTACACTTCGTCAGCGGGTACAGGGTCATCCCGCACCAGTACCCACCGTCCAGCGCGAGTTTCACCGTGTGCTCCTCGACGTGATCGATCAGCACCCGCCCCGGTGTCACCCGGCTGTCACTCGCGAGCACGTCGAGGATCATCCGCGTGCCCATGTACTTATCCTCGAGGTGCGGCGTGTGGATCAGGATCAGCTCCTCGTGGGAGGCGGCGAAGTCGACCTGCTCGGTGAAGATGGTGGCTTCGTTGGGCGTGTTCTTGTTCAACCCGATCTCGCCGATACCCAGAACGCCGGGTGTATCGAGGAACTCGGGAATCAAGGCGATGACCTCGCGGGATAGGCTGACGTTCTCAGCCTCCTTCGCGTTGATGCACAACCAGCAGAAGTGTTGAATCCCGAATTGCGCCGCGCGATTACGCTCGAACTCGGTGAGCTGTTTGAAATAGTCGCGGAACGCCTCAGCCGATCCCCGATCGAATCCGGCCCAGAACGCGGGTTCGGAGATCGCTTCACAACCGCTGCGAGCGAGGCGCTCGTAGTCGTCGGTGATCCGGGAGACCATGTGGATGTGCGGGTCGATGTAGTTCAAAGGTGCCCTTTCAAGCGCCGAAGGAGCGTAACTTCAGGAACGCCAGTTCGATTCGTACGCCCGCGAGAACAGCATCTGCACGCGCTCCGCTCGCCCGGTCTCGCCTTCGGCAAGCACCTTGAGCGCCTCGTGAATCCGCTCCAACCTCGGGTCGCCAGCCACGCTGTCAACCGCCCGCCCGTCGCCGACGCGATCGAGTCCAGCCGCGATGTTGAGAATCGCGTGTCGAATGGCGAGGAAGTCCCGATCGAGTATCTCGCCGGCAAGTCTCGTGCTTGTCATGTGTTCATTCCGCCTTGCACAACCGAGTGTAAGTACAACCCCAACCAGTATCACGCGCCCGTCGCGACGTCAAGCGACGCGCGTCGTGCTCGTGGGACGGGTTCGCCGGACCGGAACACATTGCGATGGTTCCGACCGTGTTCCCCCAACGCACGGCGGCGTTGCGGGTCGGCGATCGGTCGCGTAGGATGCGCGTCGCGTGCTGGGCAAGGATCGAACAGATTCAAGATGAGGGATTCGTCATGTCGCAGGGAACCTACAATCTGAAAGAGTGGGTCAACGAACATCGAGATCAACTCAAACCGCCGGTGGGGCTGGTGCCGGTGTGGAAGGATCGAATGTTCATGGTGTCGGTGGTCGGCGGTCCGAACGAACGCAAGGACTACCACATCAATCCCACCGAGGAGTTCTTCCATCAGCTCGAAGGCGCGATGACGCTTAAGATCATCGAGGACGGTGAGCGTAAGGACATCCGCATCGGCGAGGGGGAGATGTACCTGCTCGCGCCCAACGTCCCGCACTCGCCACAACGGCCGGCGAAGACCATCGGGCTTCTGATCGAGCACAAGCGCCCCGAGGGGGCGAACGATCACGTCCGCTTCTACTGTGACGGGTGCAAGGAAGTGCTGTTCGACGAAGAGGTC
>JAJDDS010000064.1 GCA_029260195.1 Phycisphaerae bacterium | reverse complement strand
ACTTGGCTGGTTCAAACGGCCCGGGAAGCGGGATCGATCCGCCGCCATGGACGCGCTCGAACAGGTCGGCATGGCTGATTTCGCGCATCGTCAGATCGCCCAACTCTCGGGTGGACAGCAACAGCGCGTCTTCCTCGCCCGCGCGCTGGTACAGGACGCGCGCATTTACTTCATGGACGAGCCATTCGCCGGCGTCGACGCGGCCACTGAAGCCGCGATCATCGATATCCTCCGCGAACTTAAGCGTCGGGAACATACCGTCGTCGTCGTACACCACGACCTGCAAACCGTCGAACGGTACTTCGACCACCTCGTCCTGATCAACATGCGCATCGTCGCCACCGGACGCACCCGCGACATCTTCACATCCGCCAACCTGCAGAACACGTACGGCGGAAGACTCACCCTCCTCGAAGAGGCGGGCGAAGCCATGCGCCGCGGAAACGCGGGGGACTGATGGATTACAACACGCGGATCGTCTTGATCGGAACCGTCATGCTCGGCGTGTCGAGCGGTGTGATCGGCTCCTTCGCCGTCCTCCGCCGACGCGCTCTAATGGGCGACGCGCTCGCGCACGCCGCGCTCCCCGGTATCTGTATCGCCTACCTCGTCGTCGGGCGCAGACACTTCGCCGCCTTCCTTCTCGGCGCACTCGTCACCGGGACCCTCGGCGTCTCCATCGTGTCGTTCCTGCGTCACAAGACGCGCATCAAGGAGGACGCAGCCATCGGCATGGTTCTCAGTGTGTTCTTCGGCGGGGGGATCGTCCTCTCCCGTATCATCCAGAATTCGCCCGGTGGAAACCGCGCCGGGCTGGACTCGTACATATTCGGAAAAACCGCAGCGATGGTCAGTCAGGACGTGATGCTCATCGCCGCCGTGTGCGCCGCGGTCCTCGCCGCGACACTCCTTTTCTACAAGGAGTTCAAGCTGCTCAGCTTCGACCGTGGGTTTGCCGCCGCCCAGGGCTGGCCCACGATGCGCATCGACCTGGTCATGATGTCCCTTCTCGTGGTCACCACCGTCGTCGGACTTCCAGCCGTCGGTGTCGTTTTGATGGCTGCCATGCTCATCATCCCCGGCGCAGCCGCCCGCTTCTGGACGGACCGCCTCGGCGCAATGTTGACGATCGCGGCGACGTTCGGTGCGATTACCGGCGCTATCGGCACGTTGGCCAGCGCCCGCTACGCCCGTCTGCCCGCCGGCCCCATCATCGTCCTAGTGGGCACAACGATCTTTGTTTTCTCGATGCTCTTCGCGCCTCGGCGCGGTATCGTCGCCCGCCTGATCACCCGCCGTGCCCTCGAGCGCAAGACCGCCCGACAGAATCTCCTCCGCACGCTCTACGAACTGGCTGAACCCCATCCGCAGCGACGCCCACCCTGCGCCCCCGTCGCCCTCATCCGCGTCCGCGCGTGGACCCTTCATCAGGCCCGCCGCGCCCTGTCCAATTCCGCCGCCGACGGGCACACCCTACGGTGCTCCGACGGGAAATATCGACTCACCGAATCCGGGCTCACAGCCGCCGCCCGCGTCGTCCGCGCGCACCGCCTTTGGGAGGTGTTCCTCATCGAACAGGCCCACGTCGCTGCCGACCGCGTCGACCGCGACGCCGACGCCATCGAACACGTCCTCGGTTCGGACCTAGTCCGACGGCTCGAACGCCGACTGGTCGAACTCGGTCGCTGGCCCGCCGATGACAACGGCACCCCGCCGTCGCCCCATGCCATCTCCCACGAGAGTGCCATGCCATGACACTCACTGCTGACGAATACTGGATGATCGCCGTCGGCGCTCTGGTGAACGCGTCCTGCGGCGTCCTTGGCTGCTACCTCCTCCTTCGCCGGCTGAGCCTGCTCGGCGACGCCATCGCGCACGCCATCCTCCCCGGACTGGTCCTCGCCTTCATGATCACCGGCAGCCGCGACATCTTTCCGATGTTCATTGGCGCCATGATCGTCGGCACGCTCACCGCGTTCCTCTCGCAGTCCATCCACCGCATCGCAAAGGTACCCGAGGACGCCTCGATGGGCGTCGTCTTCACGTCGCTTTTCGCCCTCGGCGTCATCATGATCACGCGCACCGCGCGCGACGTGGATCTCGATCCCGGATGCGTTCTGTACGGACTCATCGAGTTCGTTCCCCTCGACGTCGTGACCCATTTCGGCATTGATGCCCCCCGTGCCTTCTGGTCGCTCCTGATCGTCACCGGGCTGGTCATCGCGTTTGTCGTGATTCTCTACAAGGAGCTCAGAATCGTGTCCTTTGACGCGCATCTCGCCACCACCATGGGCATCCGCGCCGCACTCGTTCACTACCTCCTGATGGCCATGGTCGCGGGAACCACTGTCGCCGCTTTTGAGTCCGTCGGGTCAATCCTCGTCGTAGCCATGCTGATAGTCCCCGGCGCGACAGCCCACCTTCTCACCGACCGCCTCGATCGCATGTTGATGATCGCCGCCATACACGGCGTGGTCTCGTCGGCAATCGGCACGCTGCTCGCGGTGTACTGGAATACGTCGGTGGCTGGAATGATGAGCGTCGTTGCCGGTGGGCTGTTCACTGTCGCCCTCATCACGGCGCCCCGATATGGTCTGCTCAGTATGTGGCTGCACCGCACGGCGTTGACTGTCCGCGTCGTGCGCGAGGACATCCTTGCCATGCTCTACAGATGGCAGGAAAAGGGGTCGGGAGTCTTTATTGGCAGCGACCCGTCAACCGCGGGGTCCCGTGTCAAAAAAGACTCCCGACCCCTTTCACCCGCGCAGGTTGTTCGGGCCGTCGGCGGCGGACTCACGGTGCGGTTCGCCGTCTGGCGACTCCGCAGACGCGGATTTCTGCGCACCGAACACGACGCCGTCACCCTCACTCACTCCGGACTGCGGCGAGCCAAGGGACTGGTCCGTTCGCATCGCCTGTGGGAAACGTATTTGGCGGAGCATTTCGATCTCCCTCTCGATCATTTGCACGCGCCAGCCGAACGAATGGAACACTTCGTCACGCCCCAAATGCGCGAACGCATGGCCGCCGACGTCGCCGACCCCACCACGGACCCCCACGGCCGATCCATCCCGGAGTGACGCGCGCGACCCGTCGCGGTCAGACTCCTCAGTCCCGTCGTGCGTCGGGGGCAGACCGGCGCCGGCACCGAATGGGATCCCGACGCGGCAGATTCCTGGCCACCGTTCGGCCTGACAAGGATGGCACTGGGGGGGGGCGAGGAGGAGGGGTCCCCCGGCGGAGCCGGGGGCAAGGGGGGGATGGAGGGGAGGCGTTGTTAAGCTGCGAGGCCGGGGACTCGATATTGACCGAAGGGGGAGGATGTGGCATTCTGGCGTGCGGGAGGCTGTCGGCGATCCTCATACGCATCAGCGGGGTTTTTATCGGTGCGGGCTGTCCGTAAAGGGGGGCGGGCGGGTCGGGCTACGATGGGGGTGACGTCTGATGTGCCACGACGAGTCAGGCAAGGTCGGCGACATCGATCTAACGATCGTGATACCGCTGCGCAACGAGGAAGCGAACGTCGTGCCGCTGTACGACGAGCTGTCGACCGTCATGGACGCGGGGCCCTATTCCTACGAAGTTCTGTTCATCGACGACGGCAGCAAAGACCGAACGTTGTCGAACCTCGAAAACGCGATCGCGGACGATCCACACTGTACGATTCTACACTTGACACGCAGTTTCGGGCAGACGGCTGCGATGGCTGCGGGGTTCGAGATCGCTCGAGGGAGGGTGATCGTCCCGATGGACGGCGATCTTCAGAACGATCCGCGCGACATCGCGGCGCTGGTCGCCAAACTGGACGAATCGCCGGGTTACGATGTGGCGAGCGGGTGGCGCAAGAATCGTCAGGACAAGCTTTTCAGCAGGCGGTTTCCGTCGCTCCTGGCGAACAAGTTGATTCGGTGGATGACGAATACGCAAATCAACGATTTGGGCTGCACGCTCAAAGCCTACCGCCGCGAGGCGCTCGAGGACGTGAAGCTGTACGGTGAGATGCACCGGTTCCTGCCCGTGATCACGCGTTGGCGGGGTGCGCGGATCGCGGAGGTGGTGGTGAATCACCGGGCACGGATTCACGGGAAGACCAAGTATGACCTGCGCCGCACGATCAAGGTGTTGCTCGACCTGGTGACGGTGAAATTCCTCGGCGACTACCTGACGAAGCCGATCTACTTCTTCGGAAAGCTAAGTCTCATCACGATGGCGGTGGCGTTCTTCGGATTGACATTGGCTGTTTTTCAGAAATACGGATATTTTGTCTCCGAGCCGCTGAATCTCAACCGAAACGTGCTGCTGTTGCTCGCTGTGATGCTGGTGCTGATGGCAGTGATGTTCCTGGTGATGGGCGTGTTATCGGAGTTGCTTGTGCGCATCTACCACGAGAGTCAGGGTCGGCGGATCTACAAGGTTAGGGAGACGATTCACGGGGGGCGGCCGAAGCACGGCGGTCGGCCCGAGGTGTCGCGGACGGCGGCGGAGGATCCGGTGTCGTCGCGTTCGGGCTGACGCGGTGCGCTTGCGGTCAGTCGCGGGGCGGCGGATCGATGGAGGGAACGGTTGATGAAGGGCTTGGCACACGATATCGTCACGCCCGATGTCGAGACGTCCAGCGATGCGTACCGACGGCGATTCGGGGGGGCTTCTGGGAGATTCCTGCTTGAACGGCAAACCGACGCGGTGGATCGCTTACTGCGCGGCGTCGCGGGTCCGATGCGCGTGCTGGAGGTGGGCGGCGGTCACGGGCAGTTGACGCCGTATCTGCTGGGTTGCGGTCACGAGGTGTGTGTGCAGGGCAGCGCCGCTTCGTGCGCGCGGCAAATTCAGCCACTGTTTGAAACGCACGGTGATCGGCTGCGGTTTGTTGCGTCGGATTTGTGGTCGCTGCCGTTTGCGGACGGTGCGTTTGATCTGGTGGTGGCGATTCGATTGCTGTCGCACGTGGAGCGCTGGGAGGGGCTGCTGCGGGAGATGGCCCGCGTGAGTCGGCGAATGTTGCTGGTGGATTACGCGTCGCTCGTGGGGCCGAACGTCTTGACGCCGGTGTTGTTTCGGATGAAGCGGCGGATCGAGGGGAATACACGACCTTATTTCTGCTACACGGGCGGTCAGTTGGGGCATCGTCTGCGGGCGCTGTCGTTCGATCGGATCACGGTGCGCAAGCAGTTG
Organism: Phycisphaerae bacterium; assembly: GCA_029260195.1. Classification (GTDB taxonomy): domain Bacteria; phylum Planctomycetota; class Phycisphaerae; order UBA1845; family UBA1845; genus OFTM321. Next base: position 128 of record JAJDDS010000064.1, on the reverse strand, counting down.
TGGGCGCCCATGGGGTTGCACCGTCTGCTGTCGGCGCCGTCCACGTCGTCGATGATCGAGGCGGCGGGTCGCTCGCTGGGGATCACGCGGCTGTTCGGGTCGCCGGGACTTCTGCTGGCGGAGAAGGG
>JAJDDS010000630.1 GCA_029260195.1 Phycisphaerae bacterium | reverse complement strand
CATGACGCGTCGAATAAGTAGGTGCATGTGAGAATCCTCTCCGTATTTCGGCGGCCAGCCTGACAAGATTGTACGCGCCGCCGCGACCGACGAGAACGCCTTTCCGAGTAGAATCTTGTGAGGCTGCGGCGGGTCGGCTAGGCTGCGCGTTGTAACGACGCGCGCGTGTGAGGTGTTTGATGATGAAGGTGATGATGGGGCTGTGGTTGTTTGCGGGATCGATGCTCGCGTCCGCGGCGGGCGCGCAACACCCGGGCGAGACCAAGGTGGACGACGAGCAGGCTCGTCGCGAGGTACACCCCGCGCCCCCAACGCGACCGTTGGACCGAGCGGCGCTCGAGCAGCGTTTCCGCGACACGCTCGCGGAGGCTGTGTTCCATGGCACATGGCAGATGACCGGCGAGGGCGGACTCGAAGGCAATGCACCGTTGACCGATCCGCAATCCGACAAGTACACCATCACCAAAGCCACGAAAATCGCCGGCGACCGCTGGCTGATCATGGCCCGGGTGCAGTACGGCGACAAGGACGTCACGTTGCCGATCCCGGTCCGTGTCGTGTGGGCTGGGGATACGCCGATCATCACCCTCGACGAGATCAACATGCCCGGACTTGGAATCTACTCCGCCCGCGTCATGGTCTATCGCAACTTCTACGGCGGAACATGGTTCGGCGATTGCTACGGTGGAATCCTCTCCGGGCGGATCACGAATGCGTCCAACGCCAGCACGCCGAATCCCGCCGCCGGCCCGGACGTCGTCAATCTCGTCCCTAACTTCACGCCTGGATCCGACGTCTACATCGAAATCGTCACCGAAACCGAAACCACCCAAAAGGGTGGGATGTTCGGCGACGAGGCGCGAACGCGCGAAACCGAAACGACGCGCACCTGCCGACGAGCGGTGACGCCCACCGCCGACGGCGGAGCGAAACTCATCTTCACATTTGATCGCCTGCAAGAGATCGGTGGGAGTTTCATGGGGCCCGCGAAGTTCGACACGGACCTCGATGACGTGAGCGACGAACCCGGCTCGCTCGAGAGCATCTTCCTCGTCATGCTCGGACGATCGTTCACGCTCGACATCGACCGAAACGCGAACACGCGCGGATGCGTCGGCATACAATCCCTCTGCGACGACGTTGAAGAACACGCCACCGGCATGTTTGTCTTCGCGCAGAAACAAGCCGAGCTAACCGACGGCGACGCCCGATTTACGTGGGGCGACGCCCAAACGGCGATCTATGCCGATCACCCCGTCAGAAAAGGCGATACTTGGAACCGCACCGTCCGACGTGACGATCTCTACAGAGGTGACCTCACCTACGACTACCGATGCACCCTCGACGACGTCCATACGGATGATGGCCGCACCGTCGCCACTGTCACCTACCGCGCGACCGTCAACCGAACACCGAACGGAAAACCGGGAACCAGGCTATTCGGGATGCTCGTGCGTGACGTCAACGGCACCATCGACGGCGTCGCCACCTACGACGTCGAACGGGGCGCCTTCGTGGCGCAAACCGAGGACATCAACCTGTCCCTGCCCACCCTCTCCGACGGAACTGCCCCCGGCGAAACGAGCAACGTCGACGTCACCGTCAGAACCAAGAGGACCATGCGCCTCCTGACTTTCGCCGAGCGCGCCGAGCAGCGCGCGTCCAACAAAGCCGTGACGTCCGAATAACCCCCCGCGTCCAATACGCCAGACTTTCAGAAACCGCAGCCCGAGCGACGGGTCAAATCGCGTTCGCCGCCCGCTCCTCTCAACCCCCATCCGTAACGCAAGTGCCCTCCCGTCGCGTCCGATACACACCCGAGAACCATGCGCGAACTCAATCAACCCGCCCTCCGCACCGCCGTATCCTACGGGATCGCATTCGGCATGCTCCTGTGCGCCTGCTCCTTCGCTGTCGACAGCCTCATGACCGCCATCTGGGGACACCGCATTCCCCTGTCCGCCCCACCAATTCTCGCCGCCGCCTACCTGCTCGCCGGGATCGCCGCCGGCGGATTCGTCGGAGCAATTGCCCAACAGCGCGCGACGAACGCCCCACGCGAAGTTTCCACTGACGAACTCCGCTCGCGTGTGCGCGGCGCCCTCTCAAGCGCAGCCGTCGTCACATTCGCAGCCATCTTCGTCGAACGCATCCGACTCGGTTACGAGGGGTACGCCACCGAACAACTCGGCACCATCCCGATCATCGCCGGGCTGATCGCCGCCGGCGTCGCCATAACCACCGGATGGAAGACCAAGCACAACACTCTCGATCCCGAGAGTCGTCGGGACACGGGCGTCTGGCCCGCCGTCTCAGCCGCGTTTCTCTGCGGACTGTGGGAACCGTTCGGACACCTCTACCAAGCTCCGATGCTCAGCCAGAAGAGCCTGACCGCCAACGGTGCCTACCTCATCGCCGGACTCATCGTCTACCTCCTCGGCAGAGCGCCCGCCCGGTGGGTTTGGGCATCGACGCGTCTGCGAAGTCGGCGCGCCTGCCTCGCCGCAACGCTGTCGACCGTCGCGCTCGGACTCGTGCTGTCCAGCGGATTCCTGCTCTTCGACGCGCCTCAACCGGTGGACCGGAAACAGCGACGCCAGATGGCTGGCGTCCCGGGCAGCGTCAAACCCCACCGTCCGACGCCCGAGACCAGTGACCCAAGGCCAAACGTCATCCTCATCGTGCTTGACACCGTCCGAGCCGATCACCTCTCCGTCTACGGTTACGACCGCGACACGACGCCCAATCTCGCGGACTTCGCCCGCACCGCCGTCCGCTACGACCAAGCCGTGGCACCGTCGAGCTGGACCTCCCCATCGCACGCCTCCATTCTCACCGGTCTGCTGCCGAGCGACCATGGAGTCCACAACCTCCTCGACGCGAAGGAGGGCTGGTGGATGGGCACGCTCGACGAACGTCACGTCACCATCGCCGAGATCCTGTCACAAGCAGGATACAACACCGGCGCGGTCGTCGGAAACTCCGCCTGCCTGTCACGCGAGTTCGGCATGCACCAGGGATTCGACTACTACGACGACAAGCCGAAACCGACACTCGCAGCCGCCAGACCCAAGATCCTCACGCCCGCAGCCTGGCTGAGCAATCGCTACCGTCGTTTCGTGCCCGACTGGTGGAAGGGCTGGTCGCGCAACGCCGAGGAAGTCAACGCCGACGTGCTCGCGTGGCTGGACCGCGGCGTTGGTTCCCCGTTCTTCCTCTTCATTAACTACCTCGACGCCCACGCCCCCTACCACCGCCACCCAGAATTCGAACACTCACTCCGCCGACGACCCCAGACAACGTCAACCGTAGCAGCCGACCTCCCGGTCGGGCGCCCGTTCGTTGCCGGTTCCGACGCCGGAGCGCAAGCGACGGGTCACGAGATCCCACCCACCCAACACCTGGACGTCCTTCACTACGACCAGGAAATCGCCTACACCGATCGCCAGATATGAAAACTGTTTGCGGACCTGAAAGCCCGCGGAGCGTACGACAACGCACTCATCATCGTCACCGCCGACCATGGGGAATCGTTCGGCGAACACGGCAATTTCGGCCACGGCAACTCCCTCTATCAGGAAGAATCCCGCGTACCCTTGATCGTGCGCTACCCGACCCAGACGACTCGCGGCGCCAGCGGCGAGCCAACATCCCTGACCGCCATCCCGTCAATCATCCTGAACCACCTGGGCCTCCCCTTCGATGCGCCGACGCACTCGAGCCGCGGACTTCAGTCCGCGCCGACTGAAGTCCACAGCGCGATCGACTCGGCTTATGCGCCGGAGTCCGCAATGCCCTGGTCCATCTTCGGGGAGCTGTACCGCGCCGAACTGATCCACCCGGAAGACGACCACGGTCCGGTGCTCCGCGTTCTGTTCGGTCCCGAGCGGCTCAAAGCGCTCGTCGATTCGACCCTGGACCCCGAACTGTACGACTTCACCGCCGATCCGCGCGAGCGACGCGACATCGCGTGTGACCGCCCCGGCCGAATGCTCACCGCTGTCGAGACCGTGGACGCCTGGATGGACTACCTCGCCTCCCAGCACACGGACTCGAACCGCTCCTTCACCATGAGCGAAGAACTCCGCAAGCGCCTCGAATCCCTGGGCTACCTGAAGTAGCCCCGCCCCCCGTGGCGCTGCCCCCACGCTTCCGCACACAACGCGCCGTCGACATCCGCCCCCCGATTGCGGCCAGTAATCGCGGTTCTTGTAAAATTTCTTGCAAAAAAACGCCCCACACCGGATAATCTTTTACGTGATCCGGCCGCCCCATGCCCTGTTGGCATTAGCTGAACGGAAGGACGAGCCCAGCCAGGAGCCCAAACGTGCAGATGTCTAGCCGCAAGCGAGTTCGAAACGCCTTTACGCTGATCGAGTTGCTGGTCGTCGTGGCGATCATCGCCCTGCTCATCAGCATCCTCTTGCCGTCGCTCAAGAAGGCCCGTGCGCAGGCGCGTCGCGTCGCCTGCACCGCCCATCTCAAGGGCATCGCCACGTCGAGCGTCATCTACTCCGGTAGCGACAGACACGACAACGTGATCCCGGTTCACCCGCGAACGTTCCTCTCGCCGGCGGATTACGGCGCTTATGACTGGGGTGGAAAGTCCGGTGCCGGCGAGGTCCTATCCGGTAACGCAGATCTCGTACAAAACTCGCTCTGGGGAACTCAGAATGGTCGCGGCCCCGCGAGCAGGCCTATCAACAGCATCGTCTACAAGGGCCACCCAAACGACTACGCCGACGAGCCCGGCCCGAACGACGCCAACTGGATCGGCGACACAACGCTCGACTATGGCCTCTTCCGCTGCCCCTCCGACAATGGGCACACCGGACACCACCTTTCAACCTGGGCCAGCTCAGGCATGTCATCGTACGACCATTACGGCACCAGCTACTCCGCCAACACGCTCTGGTGCTCGTCGCACACCCCCAGCCGCAAGATCTTCCGAAGCTGGGGACCGTTCCTGCGACCGGTCTCACGTGTCCCCGCGCCTATGAACACCCTGCTCTATATCGAAAACGCCGGCCGGTTCGCATACCACATCAACTACGGCGGGCTTAACGCCCAATGCGCTACCAACAGCGACGGACCCTACTTCGGCATGTCAGCCGACCGCTCGGTCGTGAAGGGCTGGCATAGCGAGCCATGGAAATTCGTCGCGTCGTTCGTCGATGGGCACGCCGAGGTCCTCCACATCCAAGGATACCTCGATCCCCCACCAATGGTGCCGGGATTGGATGACGCCGGCATCGAGTCCTGCCACGTGATCCGCGGCAGGGGTTGGCAAATGGACACCAACCCCGCGCCGATGATCGACGTCGACGTCCCCGATGCCGGTTTCTTCGCCGTCGAGTCCGGGTACATCGAGTAGCCGGCGCAGAGAGCGCCGAGTTCGCGGAGGATCTCTCGCACTCCTGCGCGCCTCCGCGCGCTCCGAGAACCCTGCGTTAATCCGTTATCCGGTTTTCTTCCTGACTCGCCCCTACCGTTGGCACCGCTTCCTTACGGGCGCGGCTCTGAAAGAACGCAGTTTGCGTGAAGCGCCGCGCTAGCTGGTGGCGAGATGCTCCGCCAGGAATCGGCCGACGCCTTCTTTGGGGATGCGCTGCTGGGAGGCGTCGTCGCGGTTGCGGACGGTGACGGTGCCGTCGTCTTTGGTCTGGCCGTCGATGGTGAAGCAGTAGGGCGTGCCGGCTTCGTCCATGCGGGCGTAACGCTTGCCGATGGACTGCTTGACGTCGTACTGCGCGGGGTAGTGCTTTTTGATTTCGCGGTAGATGGGTTCAGCCAATTCGGGCATGCCGTCCTTGCCGACCAGTGGGAAGACGGCGGCTTTGATGGGCGCGAGGCGGGGGTGGAAGCACATGAACTCGGGACTCGCGCGGTTTTCGTCGTGGCGGTAGGCTTCGGTGATTGCCGCCAGGGTGAATCGGTCGGCGCCGGCTGACGGTTCGATGACGTGGGGGACGTATCGTTCCTTGGTGGCGTCGTCGATGACGGCGAAGGCCTCCTCCTTGCCTTTGGAGGCTTTTCCGTGGGCCTTGAGGTCGAAGCTGCCGCGGTGGGCGACGCCTTCGAGTTCCTGCGGCTCGTCGGAGAAGGGGAAGAGGTATTCGATGTCGGTGCAGGCGTCGCTGTAGTGGGCTAGCTCGTCCTCACCCTGCTCGCGGGGGCGGAGTTTGTCGGACTTGATGCCGAGCGACTCGTACCACTTGATGCGCACGTCGCGCCAGAACTCGTACCACATCCTGGACTCAGCCGGCTTGCAGAAGAACTCGATCTCCATCTGCTCGAACTCGCGGGAGCGGAAGGTGTAGTTCCGCGGGTTGATCTCGTTGCGGAAGGCCTTGCCGATCTGGCCGATGCCGAACGGGATTCTGACGCGCGAGGAGTCCATCACGTTCTTGAAATTGGCGAAGATGCCTTGCGCTGTTTCGGGGCGAAGGTAGGCCACGCTGGACGCCTCTTGCAGCGCGCCGACGTGCGTTTGGAACATCAAGTTAAATTCACGCGGCTCAGTCAACGTTGGCTTCTGGGTCGCAGGAGACATTCGTGGCCAATTTCGTGGTAGAGAGCGCGAGTCATACGGGAACCGAAGTCGCACCGTACCAAGTTGCTTAAGCTGTTTCTTAGTCAACAAGGATGCTGCGATGTTGCCGGCCTCGATCGGGTTTTCTGCTTCGACACCTACGGCGATGGTCGGAAGTCCTGCCGCTACATTCGTCCCGATCTCACGCAAGAACTCAGCGTGGTTTTTATCGAAGGCGTCAGCCAGATCTTCGAAACGATCGGACTCCTGACCCACGACCTCCATCAATTCGTCCAGGTATTTGGACCGCGTGGCCCAATCCCGATTCCGTTCCATCATCCGCACAAAATCGTTTTTGTCGTAAAACCCAACGACCCATGCTTGATCCGCACGAAACCGTTT
>JAJDDS010000629.1 GCA_029260195.1 Phycisphaerae bacterium | reverse complement strand
ATGGGCGCCGAAGACGTCCAGCCGATCAGGCTTGCATTCGTGCTGGGGGCGACGCCGCGCGCTAGGCCGTAGCCCCGCCTGATCCGGTTCAGTATTGACTCCGCGAAACCATCACGTCGGTCGGTTCGAGCAGGCGGTGCGCGTAGACATCCGCCGCGAGCTTGACCCACTTCTCCGTGACGAGCGCGCCGAACACGAAAAGGACGAGCAACGAAAAGACAAGAGCGGTGACCCCGTACGCTGGGCTCGCCGTGGACCAGATCAGACTCGCCACCGCGGCCAGAAAAGCTGCGGTGGAGACGAAGATGCCGAGACGACGTGCTACCCAGGCGTTCCGCCGAAACCCATACCGGAAACTCGCGCGAAAGGTCCGAGTCCGAGTCCGTCAGCGGTTCCTGATCGAGTCCGGTTCTTCCGAGGCCCTGACGCACCACCGGGCCTCACATTCAGATTGTTCTCGGCCATTCTAGGATTCGAGGGCGCCGGCCGATTCCTAGCGGCCCAGCTCCCCCGGCGCAAGTACGCAAGGGCCACGTCGTGGTGTAGCCCATCCCTGCCTCCAAGAGTACCATTCATATTGTGTCGGTTTGCCAGTCACACGGGAATGGTGCAACCTGCCTCGGCGTGGACTCGTTCATCCGCATGAACTACGCAGCGTTCGTTGTGGATACTCCTCGCCGGATGGAACCGAAAGTAGGTTGCCGCAAATCGGTGAGGATGGAAGACCTGTGGCCAACGAGTTCACCGCAAACACACGCGTTCGGCTGACGGGTGATCCCACGCGTATCGGAATCCTCTCGGGCAGGACGCGACCTGGGCGGCCGGGGCGTGGCAGTCGCTACCAGGTCAAGTTCCCCGACACGACGCAGTGGATCCCAAGCGATCAAATCGAACCGGTCCCTGCCGAGCGTGAGAGTCCTGTCGATTTGCTCGAACAGGGCAAGCTCGGCCGTGCCGTCGACCTGCGCCGCACGCTAACGCATGTCAGGCTAACTGGGCGTCTGGCGGACGTAATCTACAGTATGGAGACGACGAACACAGATTTCTATCCGTACCAGTTCAAACCAGTGCTGCGGTTCCTCCATTCACCGAGCAACGCGCTGCTGATTGCCGACGAGGTCGGGTTGGGCAAGACGATCGAAGCGGGGCTCATTTGGACCGAGCTTCGCAGCCGGTTCGACTTGCGTCGTTTGCTCGTGCTTTGTCCAGCTATGCTACGCGAGAAATGGCAGCGCGAACTGGCTCACAAGATCGGAGTGCGAGCGGATATTGTCAAGGCAGCGGAACTGCTCCAACGGCTACGTGAGCCCCTTGCGAGTATGCACGGCTACGCGCTCATCTGCAGCATGGAGGGCACCCGACCCCATCGCGGTTGGGACGATGATGTTGACGAAATGAGCAACGCGACCGCGGAACTGGCTCGTTACTTGCGATCGCGCGAGCATGATGACCATATTATCGACCTGCTGATCGTCGACGAAGCGCACTACATGCGCAATCCCGAATCTCAAACGAACGAGCTGGGCCACTTGTTTCGGCCGGTTGCCGAGAACTTATTGCTCTTGACCGCCACGCCAATCCATAACTACAACCAAGATCTGCTGTCCTTGCTCAGCCTGCTTGACGGCGATACTTTCCAACGGCCACAGGATCTTCAGTTAATCCTGGAAGCGAGCCGTCCTTTGGTTGAAGCACGCGACCACATACTTACGGCAAATCCGGCGGCCGCAACGTTAGTGGAAATACTTGCTCGAGCGGAAACCCATCCCTTACTTCAAGGCAATCGCCAACTCGACGCCATAAGACAAGCTCTGCAAGAAAGCGACTGCCTCACCGACCGCGCTAACCGTGCCGACTTGGCACGCCGTTTGGAGATGATCAATCCGCTCGCTTACGTGATCACTCGCACCAGGAAGCGGGACGTCAAGGAGTGGCGGGTGGTCCGCGAGCCGCAAGCCGAAGCCGTGACCATGACACCACCTGAGCAGGCCTTCTACACCGCGGTCACGGATTTTGTAATCGACTACGCTTTGTCGCGCGATGTGAACGAGAGATTCATCCTAAGCACCCCTCAGCGCCAGATGTCCAGTTCGATGGCGGCAACACTTCGGGCTTGGCGTCAGCGCCGCGACAACATCGATGAAATTCGTGCGGCCGCCCGCGACGACGACCGCGAAGTCGAAGTGGGCCCATTGACTCAAGCTATTATGGATCGCGTGGATGGCTTTGGTAGTGTCGAAGACTTGATGAGCCACGATTCAAAGTACGAACGTGTTCAACTTATGTTAGAGCAGTTCTTCGACGAGCATCCCGATGAGAAGGTCGTACTGTTTTCGACCTTCCGGGAGACACTCAACTATCTTGGTGAGCGACTTTCCTCGGTTGGCATCTCAAATCTGGTAATGCACGGCGGCATCAAGGAATCAAAAGAGAGAATTCTCGATAGGTTTCGCGATGATTCGACTATCCGAATGCTGCTGTCTTCCGAGATAGGCAGCGAAGGTATCGACCTGCAGTTCTGTCGCGTACTGATTAACTACGACCTTCCCTGGAATCCCATGCGCGTTGAGCAGAGAATCGGTCGTTTGGATCGCCTCGGACAGAAGGCGTCACGCATCCTCATCTGGAATCTGCTCTATGCCGGCACGATTGACGCCCGCATCTACGCGCGACTATATGAGAAGCTCGACCTCTGCCGCCAAGCGCTTGGGGACTTTGAAGCGGTCCTCGGAGACCAAATCCGAAAGCTGGAGTTCGACCTGCTCTCTGACCATCTCACGCCCCAGCAGCAGGAAGCCAGAATCGATCAGACGGCCCAGGCACTTGAGAACTTAAAAAGGGAACAGGCACAACTGGAATCCGAGGCGGCACACCTGGTTGCCTACGGCGATTACATCCTCAATCAGGTACACGCAGCCCGCGACATGAACCGTCGCATCACTGGCAATGACTTGCAATCGTACATCATCGATTTCTTTACGATGCACTATCCCGGATGCACATTCAAGCAGTTGCGGGAAGGCGATCAAGACTACGAGATCCAGCTTAGCGCTTCCGCCAAGCAGGCATTGGACGGTTTTGCTCGTAAGCGCCGCCTAGCCGCACCAACTCGATTATTGCACAACGCCCCCAGGCCGATCGTATGCAGGTTTGAGAATCGCACCATATCGGCCAGTTCAGCAGCAGTAGAATTGATCAATCAGTTCCATCCACTGGTGAGGTTCGTAAGCGAGACGATCACAGAACAAGAAGAGCAGTTGAGCCCCGCAGTCAGCGTAAAACTGTTCTCGTCCGACATACAGGGAACGGGATTAGCACCAGGTGATTATGTGTTGGCGGCAGCACGATGGTCAGTCGAAGGTCTGCAGGCATCCGAGAAGCTCGTCTTCGCCGTCGCATCCATAAGTGCACCGGACGCTTCGTTCGACGCAGCCGTTGCTGAACGACTCGCAAACGCGTCGGCCCAAGCGGGTGTAGACTGGTTCGATGGGGGCCGCGTTGTTGACTTGCAGGCTGCTGCCCAGATCGCGGATGGGGTTCTATTCAGCCAGATCGAAGAGAGTTTTGACGCCTACGTCGAAGATGTCCGCCGACAGAACGAAGACCGCGTCGACCTCCAGCTGCGCAACCTGCGCCGCCACTTAGACAACCAGCGCTGCAAAATGGAGAAAGTCCGAGAGCAACATCGTCTCAGCGCTCGGGCTTCGTTGGTCAAAGCCACGGAGGGGCGCATCCATGCCTTGGAGAGCCGGGTTGAGCGCCAGGAACTGGCCATCGAGGAACGGCGAGGCATTCGGTACCGACACGACGAGATCTTGCTCGCGTTGATTCGCGTTCTTTGAGAGCGCGAGACGGAGAAAGTTGAATGAAACATCTGATCCGGTCTGTTGCTTCGTGGCTTAGAGGTTCCTTCAGACCTCATCGCTACGGCGGCAAGCAGGCAGCTAAGTCACAGCCCGATGCGAAACGCGTCGGTTCGATTTGCGATGTTGTTATCGGATTGGATTTTGGCACGTCCTGCACGAAAATCGTAGTGCGGACTCCCTACGAGCGCGATCGGGCATTCGCAGTTCCGTTCGGCCCCGCGTCGCACGCTTCGTCTTTGTATCTGCTTCCATCTGCACTTTGGGTAAGCGACAGCGGCGAGGCTTCATTGACCTCTCTACGTAACGGCGTCCACGTCCGCGATGTCAAGTACTATTTGATGCAGTCGAAGCGGGATCTCGTAGTCACCGGTGATGACGGACCCGTCACGTTGGATTCCCATGCTGTTGCCGTGGCGTTCTTGGCACTTGCACTGACGCATACGCGGCGTTGGTTTGCGGACGCACACAAGAGCAGCTACGCCGATTTTGTCCTGGACTGGCAAGTCAACATTGGGCTGCCCTCGGCCGACTTCGCCAATCGGTCGCTGTGTCATGACTACCTTCGTATCGCTGCCGCGGCATGGCATCTGTCGGCGGCGAGCGACAAGATAGACTTGAGCAGCGCAAAGAATGCTTTGGAAGTCCAGATCAAAAGAGACGATGCGGCAAGCGGTGTTGGCGGATTCGTCGACTGCCAGAATGGGCCTTCCGCAGAGGTGAAGTTGATCCCCGAAGTCGCTGCTGAGGTCGTCGGCTACGCTCGGTCCCATCTGCGCGACGAAGGCCTGCACATTCTGATGGACATCGGAGCTAGAACGTTGGATGTATGCAGCTTTATTCTCCACGAGAAGGACGGTGACGATCGCTATGAGTTGCTGACCGCGGATGTGCGCGAATTAGGAGCGATGGTGCTGCACCGAAACCGGGTCGAGGTCATCCGTTCAACAGTTCCGGATCAAACACTGAGCAAGCTGGTCCATTGGGACCCGGTCGAGCCCATTCCGGACCCGATCGAACAGCACTTGTCACCTGAACCTGAGCGTGTACTGCTAGACCGCATTCAAGATAGTGACCTAACCTACAGCAAGAAATGTTCACAGATGGTCTGGCAAACGCTGATCGACCTGAAAACTAGGCGCGATCCCCACTCGAAGCGTTGGCACGAAGGAATGCCAGTGTTTCTAGCCGGCGGTGCCAAGGACATGCGGTTTTACCAGGAAGCCATTGGGCAGATATCCAGTAAGGTGGAAGAGATGTACCCGCCCTGCCGGGGAGTACTACCACTTGCAATGACCAAGCCAGACAATCTAGAAGCTGAAATCAGCGACAACGGCTACCACCGACTTGCCGTCGCCTTCGGACTGAGCTATCCGGAAACGGATATTGGCATGGTGACGAGGCCAGGTGACATAGAGGATGTTCCGCCCAGACGGCGCGCGAAACCACAGCGTCCGTTCGTGAGCAAGGACATGGTGTAGCTTGGCGGACTTCGCCCCCGTTTCGTTGTTCGCCACAATCCGTGCGGCGTCATCGTCAGTGACATCACGCGTGCACCGTCAAGCGATCGGTGGCCTGATGGGTTCACGCGCGCCATCTGGCAGATCCGGTCCTACGGGCCAACTTACCCGAGCACAGGACGTAAGACGCACGGGTTACGCTACCCCCCGCCCGGCGGTGCGGCCACTCAGTCTTCGTGACAACGCCGACACCCTTCGTCGCCGGTGCCTGCCCGTTTCGCCTCCCGCTTGGCTTCCATCTGCTGTTCCAAGAAGTGGTCAATCGCTGCCGCTGTCTCACGCATGGCCTGTTTGAGTTCTTCCTCGTTCATTCTTTACCCCCGTGCCGCTTTGGCACCGCTCAAGCTTTGGCGGTGCCCAAGTCGCATCGCACCTAATAGGTCACCGTGCGGCTCAACCCCCGCCTGCCCGATGAGAGGCGCTGTTTGTCATCGTCATGTCAGGCACTCGTCAGTCGCGCCGACCGGTTTTCGACCAAACTGAATCGAATGGTCGATGCGCGAATTCATGCGAAGGGAAAGACGGCCCGGCCCCGAGTCCTCAAGCTCGAGAAGGACGGAGTGCCGAGCGAGCTGACGGCGCGGCCGCAATGGGTTGTTTGGAGGCTGGTGGAGCGCGGGGCACGATGGACGAAAGTACCGTACGATCCGGTCACGATGCGTCATGCGAAATCAAACGACCCCGAAACGTGGCGACCGTTTGAGCTCGCGGTAAGACGATACGAATCCGGCGCCATC
>JAJDDS010000628.1 GCA_029260195.1 Phycisphaerae bacterium | reverse complement strand
ACCGGCATCGCCGCCTACGACCTCGATCCCGACACCAACGGTACAACCCTCGGCGGCTCGATCGAACGACTCTGCGCCGGCGCGGTCGTCGACGTCGTCGATCCCGCCGACGCCTTGTATCAGCGACTGACGGTCAACGGTGTTGTTACTTCCGACGGATCCGCGACGTTCGCAGCCACCCCGTCACAACTTCCCCCGCCGGAGATTGCTCACGAACAAGGCCTCGAAGGTCAAACCAGACCGCACAGCGGCTACATCGACCCGCGTGCCGAGAGCACCAACGGCGTTGACTTCGACCTGGGTTTGACGGGCTGCCACCTGCGTTTCACCGCGCCGGTGCTTAAGTGTGACGGTCAGCCGCTGGACGTTTCCAACTTCACCATCACCGAAACCGGCGACGGCGTACCACCAAACCTCACCGGTACCACCATGCTCGACCCGTCCTACGTCGAGGTCACCTGGGATCGCCCCATCACGCTGCAGGAGTGGACTACCATCATGGCCGTCGACGTCTGCGACGCACACGGCCAGCCGGTCCCCAACGACGGAAACCTTGGCCCCAGCAACGAACCAGACCGCGTCGACTACGGGTTCCTCCCGGGCGATATCAACCAGAGCTCGTGCGTCAATCCCCTCGACCTCTTGAAGTTCAAACAGTACACCAACGACCTGAACTTGCCTCCGGATCAGGGCTACTTCCTCGACTTTATGGACAGTGACCGAAACGGCTCTTTCACACCGATCGACTTGTTGGTGTTCAAGCGGTTGGTCAACGGCATCCCACCATCGACCCAATCATGGGCGTTCGAGTGCATGAACACCCCACGGCCATAGCTCGCCCGGTGAATCGAGCGCGCCGCCGCTGGAGAACGCAATCGACGACCGACGGCTTGCCAGCACCCTCGGGATGGACAATAGTTGTCGAGGTCGAGCCACCGCCGCGTCCGGCATCGGTTCCTGACCGTCTGGATGCTTGGAGATCCGACCTTGCGCGCAAATCGACTCCGCCGCTACGTCTTGGCCCCGTACATCGGCATCATGGGGTGTGGCCTGCTTCCCCCGGTGGCTGTATCGCCCGAACTAGCCATCGAGCCGTCGTTCTTGTCCGCCGCGGTTGAAGGCGACTTCTATGAGCAGCGGCTCGATGTCGACACGGACGAAACCGTCGCATGGAGCGTCGCGGAGGGAGAGCTTCCGATCGGATTAAGCCTCGACACCGACACCGGCACGATCTCCGGAGTCCCCGAGGAAGCCGGCACGACGGAATTCCTCATTTCCGCCGTGGGCGACGTTGCATCAACGGGACGCGGACGAGCGTCGCTTGCCATCACCGTCATCGAGCGATTGACGCTGGACCCCATTTTGGATGTCGGCCGCATTAACGAGTCGTATGCCGATTCCTTCTCCGTGGACGGTGGCATCGAACCCTACACGTTCGCGTTGATTGGCCTCCCCGGCGGGCTCGATTTCGACGGGTCGACGGCCACAATCTCCGGGGCGCCAGCCATCGCTAGTTCCGGCCTTCAACTGGAAGTCACCGTGTCGGACAGCGGCGACCCACAGCAGATCCTCACAGAACAAACGGTGCTTGTCATCCGACCTCGCCCGGTCGCGGTTTCCACGATGTCAGTGCCCGATGGTCGGTTGCACGTGGGCTACAGCGTCCGTTTGGATGCGATCGATGGCGAACCGCCCTACACCTGGGCGATCATCGCGGGGGTTCTTCCGGACGGACTCCTGCTCAACCTCTCGGCGGGCGTGATCTCAGGAATCCCGACGAGCGTGCAGACCGCGACCTTCGTCATAGAGGTCACGGACAGCGAAAGTCCTCCCACGACCGATTCAATGGAATTCACGCCGGAGATTGCTCCGTAGCCCGTCAAGTGGCGAGATCGTTCCCTCCAACCGGACAGCGACGTGTGTGCAGCCTGGATTGACATGGGGACGATCCGCACGAAGGAGTGTCAACACAATGATCAGACAGTTGATGGCTTGCTGTTCCTTGGTCTTGGGAATCAGCGGCGCATCGTGCATGGTCGCACCCGATTCTCGCCTCGGGGAGTCAGGGTCACTCATTGACACCGACGCCCTCCTCGCGATCACGCAGGCCAATGGCTCCGACGAAGTGGACGTCCGCTTGACCATCACCGACAGTCGGAGCCAGCCAACGGAGTTGGAATCCGGTCAGACCGTGTCTGTGAACGGGACTGTATTGGCTGATCTCGACGGAGTCGGCACCTACACCGCCACGCTGCCGGAAGCCGAAACGTTCATCGTCCAAGTCCGCGACCCGACGCGCGGAGTGGAGAGTACCACCGTTTCGGGTCCCGCGCCCTTTGACATCGAATCGCCAATGAGTGATGAGTTGGCGTCCCTGTCCGGTTTTACACTGCAGTGGTCGCACGCCGATTCGAATCTGAGCGTGGAGATTGAAATGACGCAGTTGATCTTCGGCGAACTAAGATCCCAGATCATCCGATCATCCGAAGATGTCGGAAGCGTGTCGTTTGAACCGAACGATTTGGCTGTCTTCCAGCAAGGCGCCAGCCTGTCCATCACCGTCACGAAAACGCGCCGACAGGAAGGCATCCGAGGGTTCAACTCCACGGTGGTGCCGGTCAGCTTCTCAACGACGAGCACCGCCACGCCCGGCTCGTAGTCATCCGGTGCCGGTCGCCACCGGATGCGCGGATCGTCGAACGATCACATATGACGAAATCGCGGGGCCGAACGCGACGATCTCAGCCCAGATTGGATGAACCTGTCCGACCCTGAAACACAACCCTAAAGCGTCCAGTCGTTGGAGTTGACGGCCGCGACGATGGCCTCGGCGAGTTGGACGGCTGCGAGTCCGTCGTGGGCGGTGACGGCGGGCGGAGTGGGCGCGTCGGTGTGTTGTGTGCGGACGGCGTCCAGGAACGACTCGATCTCGGCGCGGAGGGGCTCTATGTCGTTGGTGACCAGCGGTTCCACCTTGAGCATCTTGCCGTAATCCGCAGCCGTCAACTGCGAGAGGTTCTCGAGGTTGCGATCGTTCGCGAGCTTGATGAAGTCGGCGTTGGCGTCCAATTTGACGGCGAGGCCGGTCTTGTTCTGGTAGTCCATGGTGAGGTAAGCGTCGGGCGAAAAAACGCGGATGCGGCGGTGCGTCTTGAGGGCGAGGCGGGAGGCTGTCAGGTTGACGACGCAGCCATTATCGAAGGCGATGCGCGCGTTGGCGACATCCTCGTTGGGGCCTAAGACGTTTACGCCGACGGCGTGGACCTTGTAGTTGCGCGACTTGACGAGGTGGAGGACGATGTCGATGTCGTGGATCATCATGTCGAAGACGACGCCGATGTCGGCGCTACGGAAGGTGAAGGGGCTGACCCGCTCGGTCTCGATGAACTTGGGCTGGACGCCCATGCGGGTCATGGCGAGAACAACGGGGTTGAATCGTTCGGAATGGCCGACGCTGATGACGGCGCCGGAGTTGTCCGCCCACTCGATGATCTTGGCGGCGGTGGTGGCGTCGGGGGCGATGGGTTTCTCGATGAGGACCGCCACCCCGGCGTCAATGAACGGCTTTGCGACCTCGGCGTGATGCACGGTGGGGACGGCGATGGTGACGGCGTCGACAACGCCGAGCAGGTCAGCCGCGGACTCGAATGCGGGGGCACCGGCCTTCTTGGCGATTTCGTTGGCGCGGTCGCGGTCACGGTCGCAGACGCCGATGAGTTCGACGTCGGGGAGTTCGGCGTAGACGCGGGCGTGGTGCTTGCCCATGTGTCCGGCGCCGATGACGGCCGTTCGCAGGAGTTTGTTCATAATGAGGACATGTTACCGGTAAACGCAGGATCATGCACGTGGGCGGTTCGTGCGGCATTGCATGGAAGATCGGACCGGTGACAAGCCGCCGTTGGCTCCGGACGCCCTCGCGGAACAGCCCCGTCCGCGCATCGCGCGGCGCGGTCGGGGCGCGGGTGAGTTGAAACCTCGGCGTGTCGGTGGTAGCGTTGGTTGGGATGGCGTAGGTTCGCCCGTGTGGCCGCGCGCGGACGACTCTCAAGTCGGCGATCGCCTGGGCTCAGGCCGCCGAGGACCGGACTGATGGTATTGTGCATAAAACCAGACTCCAGGAACTTTAGGAACACGAAGACCTTCAGGCACGCGGGAGAGCTATCCGGACGGTTCGACAAATCCGATCCGAGGCATCCGTCTTTCGACGCGGCGCAAGTGGACATTGATCTGCGCGAGTGCGATTTCGTGCTACCGCCCGCCGCGCTATGGTGTGTCGTATATCTGTCACTTGCATCGAAGCGAGGTGCCCACTGCCGGTTGCTCGTTCCGAGTAACATGGGTGTGTGCATATACCTGAAGTCGCTGGGACTCTTCGCTATCTTGAAGGACAGAGGCGTCCAGGTTGATGACCGCGACGTCGGCGCGCGCGACGATCGGAAGACTATTTTGCCGATCACGCATT
>JAJDDS010000627.1 GCA_029260195.1 Phycisphaerae bacterium | reverse complement strand
CGGGCGAAAGGCCCGCTCGGTTGGGCTTACTGGATCATGGTGTCGTGCAATGTGTTGACGCCGCAGGTGCTGTGGTTCAAGGCGGTTCGATCGAACATGCTGGCGGTGTTCGTCGTGACTCTGCTGATCAACGTGGGGATGTGGTTCGAGCGATTCGTGATTATCGTTACGTCCCTGCATCGCGATTACCTGCCGTCGAATTGGACGAGTTACGCACCGACGTCGATCGAGATCGCGACGTTGGTGGGCAGCTTCGGGTTGTTCCTGACGCTATTTCTGTTGTTCTGCCGGTTCGTGCCGGTGATCGCCATCGCCGAGGTCAAGGGTGTGCTGAGTCAGGGGAAGGAATCTCATGAGTAGCAAGACGAATCGCCGGTTCCTGCTCGGTGTGTTCGAGCGGGAAGAAGACCTGCTCGTCGCTACCGACGCCGCGCGCACACGGGGATTCGACATCGCCGACGTGTATACGCCGTATGCCGTGCATGGCCTGGACAAGGCGATGGGTTTGCGGGCGTCGCGCCTGCCGTGGGTGTGCTTCGCGCTGGGACTGGCTGGTGCGACCTTCAAGGTGTGGTTCGAGTTCTGGACGTCGGCGGTGGACTGGCCCATCAATGTGGGTGGCAAGCCGTGGAACTCGCTTCCGGCGTTCGTCCCGATCACGTTCGAGGTGATGGTATTGTTCGCCGGGCTGAGCACGGTGGCAGCCTTTTTGCTGGGGCGGGGGTTGCTGCCGGGGAGGCGCGCGAAACTCGCGTTTCCGGGCGTGACGGATAATAAATTTGCGCTGGTGTTAGAGGAAACGGACGCTTCGTTCGATGTCGACGAGGTGAGTGCCATGCTGCGCGGCTTCGGTGTGACGCACATTGAGGAGCGCGTGGACCAGGAACCGCTGTGATGTACATGCGAACGATCAACGTGGGGCTGGGAGCGATCATGGTTATCGCGATCGTGCTGAGCTTCGCGGCTGCGCGGGATTTCTCGCGCCCCAACCTCGAGTTTCTGCCGGACATGGTGCACGGTCCGACCTATCAGGCGTTTGATCCGAATCCGAACACCGAAGACGGCAAGACGCTGCGTCAGCCCGCGGCGGGCAGTATCGCTCGGGGACAGATGCCGTTTCGGTACGAGCGCGCCGAGGAGGACGCGTTGCGCGCCGCGCGAGAGCTGTTGAGCCCCGTCGCGACGGACGATCAGAACGCGATCGACCGAGGGGCTGCGGCGTTCGCAGCCTTCTGTCAACCTTGTCACGGTCCGACCGGCGCGGGTGATGGTATGGTGAGCAAGCGGGGCTATCCGCCGCCGCCATCGCTCCTGCTCGAACATGCGATCAAGATGGCGGATGGGCAGCTTTACCACGTCATCACCCTTGGACAGGGGAACATGCCAGGACACGCCGGACAGGTGTCGCGGGAAGATCGGTGGAGCATCATCAAGTACATCCGGACGATGCAGGAACCAGCCAGACAACTGTTGGCGGGAGGGATGTCGAAATGACCACTCCGTACCCCGGGCTTACACCGTCCCACAGGACGCGCGCACTGTTCAAGTGGCTGGCTTTGCTCGGTGCAGCCACATTCGGTCTCGGGTTGCTGTTCGCGCGGCAGCGGGCGCTGTCGAGTTTTCTGCTGCTGAACATCGGATTCCTGGGGATGGGTCTGGGCGCGGCGTTTTTCATCGCGCTGCAGTACGTCTGCGGCGCGCACTGGGCCGTGGCACTGCGTCGCGTCCCCGAAGCGATGTGTGGGATTCTCCCGTGGGCTGCTCTGGGCATTCTGATCACGATTCTCGTGGGCCGGTCGCTTTATCCCTGGACCGAAGAACACGCGACTGGAATGAAGGGCGTGATTCTCAGCTACCCATTTGTGCTGGGGCGGACGGTTGTTTTTCTGGGGATATGGTTGCTGCTGGTTCGAGCACTCGTGCACGGGTCGCGGTTGCAGGACGACACTGGAGACGCGTCACTGTCGGAATCCAACGTGCGGTTGTCTGCCGTGTTTCTCGTGGTGTTCGGACTGACGTTCTGGGTGGCGGTTTTCGATTGGGTCATGTCGCTGGAGCCGGAGTGGTATAGCACGATGTACGGTGTTTATCACTTCGCGGGACTGTTTCTGGGCGCGATCGCGGCAATCATCATTCTGGTGGTGTGGTTGTCGCGTGTGGGCCCGTTGCGGTCGGTGCTAACGGCGGAGCACTTGCATGATCTGGGAAAGCTATTGTTCGGGTTCAGCACGTTCTGGATGTACATCTGGTTCAGCGAGTACATGCTGATCTGGTACGCGGATTTTCCGGAGGAGACCGCGCACTTTGTGCGCAGACTCACCGGCGGTTGGGGACCTCTGTTCGTCGCGAACATGGTGGTGACGTGGTTGATTCCGTTCTTTATCCTCCTGCCGAAACCAGTCAAGCGGAACCCCGACATGCTCGTCCGTGTGGCGTGCATGATTCTGTTCGGACGGTGGCTGGACCTCTACCTGCTGATCTACCCCGCCGCGGTCGGACACGAAACGGTGACGTTTGGAGTCCTGGAGCTTGGAATGGCGTTGGGCGCCCCGGGGTTGTTCATGCTCGTGTTCGTCCGCGCCTATCGAGCTTGCGCACCGGTTCCGATAGCCGACCCGCTGCTGAATGCCAGTTTGAGTCACCATCAGTGATCTCGCGAGGTTGAAATTTGGGCGCCTGAGGGGGGACGCCGCAGTGCGTCGATCGCGCCGCGACCTGCATGCTGCAGATCGCTGTGCTGGTCCAGCGATCTTGGCGCTGGCCTAGATTGCCCGTAAGACCTGCCGTATCAAGCTGTTATGCTGGCCTTCGGCGATGTTTGGAAGCAACATCACGCTCCCACGAGGCTGGCCCCGGCGTGTTAAGTCCGCCAGGCGGCACGTCATGTCATTGGCCCAATACGCCACGGCGATCACGCGCAGCTGTGCCGTCAACAGCCCCATCGCCCGCGTGCTGCTCAAGGCGAAGAACGCAGGCACGGATCAGCCTCCACATGGATCAGCGGTGCTATGCGAGGCGTCGATAACGGGCAGGTCGTGTATAATCCCGCCATGACCGTGTCGACCGGCATCGCCACGAAACGGTCCGACGCTGCGTAGCACTACTCGGCGTTGCGACGCCGGCTCGATGGAGGATGACGCATGCGAACACGAGAAGCCATGATCAAGACAGGCATTCTTCACCCCGTCCATGAGATCCGCAACAAGGCCCTGAACTACTTCACCCACGGCTTGGCCCAGGATCCGACACTAATGCCCTTGGTCATCCAGGCGGTGGAGAGATACGGCCGGGACGAGGCCTTCACCATCCTCCGGGGGGCCGACCGGCTTGCGTCCACCCAGGAGTCGGTGAGATGGTTGACCGCCGAGTTGGCCGAGGATTGGCCCCTCGAAACGGTTGCCAGTGACAACTACTGCTTCGCCATCGCATTGATCCTCTGCCGGACCCGCACCGCACTTCTGGACCCGGCGATGACCGACCTGCGGTGCTTTCCGGAGGAACTTAAGGATCGGTTTCTGAAACGGCTAGAGATGGCGTCGTGGAATTGGGAGACCGGCTGGTCTGCGTTGGAGGCGTTGGCGCGGGAAGCCCAGGAGCAAGGCGAGTTCAGGTTGGAACATACGCGTCACGGCGAATTGATCGTCGAGTCCCTGGCCAGGCATCAGGACAAAGCCGAGATCGTGCTGCCCTTGCTGCAACGCCGTTACAAAGGGTACGACAAACACCTCATGCATTGGCTCGAGAGTTTTCTGATCGACCTGGCCGGTAGAATGCGGTTGAAGGAAGCGACGCCCGTTCTCGTAGATCGGATGCGGCACGGCAGTGAGTGGCTGAGCGACTCCTGCGTAACGGCCCTGCCCCGGATCGGGGGCGACGTGGTCGTGAACGCTCTTGCCGATCATTGGCGTCGGGGCCATGGCGATTTTCGACGCGGCGCAGCGGAGATCATGGGGCACATCCACACCGACCTGAGTGTCGAGAAACTGTTGGAGTTCTTCCCTCTAGAGAAAGACGGGGACACCAAGGAGTTCCTCGCCCACGCCCTGCTGGACCACTTTGCGCCTGAGGCAGTGGAGCCGATCCGTCACCTGGTGCTTGACGACGAGCTATCTCCCGACGAGATGGATCTCAAGTACCATCTGATTGCCGCGTGCACAATCATGGGGGCGGCATTCCCGGATTACCAGCGGTGGTTTGAGGACGCGCTTAGAAACAACTTCGGCTGGTATGACTACGAGCGAGATCGAATCCGGCAGAACTTCCGGGAAACGGATGAAGATGAAGGGTGGGACGAAGACGACGATCTGGAAGTGGGCGGCAACGAGGAGCAGGACCTCGAGGAAGAACCACCCGTGATTCCGTTCCCCGTCGAGCGCAAGCGAATGGGTCGGAACGATCCTTGCCCATGCGGTAGCGGCAAGAAGTACAAGAAGTGCTGCTTGCACAAGGACCAAGAGCAAGTCTTCTGGATGAATTGATGGGCTGCCAGCGGCAGTAGACGGCGGTGCTGGACTACCCAGCTTCTTTAAGTGCGGCGCGAGAAGACGCGTGTCTTCAGCGGGAGTAGATGCCGAGCCGGCAACTGTCGTTTCAGCCGGCAGCAATCGGAGCAGTCGTGGAGGAAGCATGACCAACGACAAGAATCCGCCCAGGATCACGCTCCCACCGGCCTGGCCGCAGCGTGTCAGGTCCGCCATGTTGTACGTCATCTCCTTGGCCCAGTACGCCACGGCGTTCACGCGTAGCTGGGCCGTCAACAGCCCGATTGCCCGTGTACGTCTGAAGGCGGAAAACGACAGGCTCCGGCAGCATACAGCTCTGCTCACCGAGGAGATCCGAATCAAGGATGCCCGCATGAAGTCGATCGCTCCGCACAAGCGACCACACTACCCACCCATCGAGCGGATGGCCATTCTCGAGTTGCGCGCTGCACAGGCT
This sequence comes from Phycisphaerae bacterium, assembly GCA_029260195.1. Classification (GTDB taxonomy): domain Bacteria; phylum Planctomycetota; class Phycisphaerae; order UBA1845; family UBA1845; genus OFTM321. Next base: position 56 of record JAJDDS010000627.1, on the reverse strand, counting down.
TGGTCCGCGAAACAGACCGCCGATGTGTTCCTGGTGACAGCGGCCACCACCGCGTA
>JAJDDS010000626.1 GCA_029260195.1 Phycisphaerae bacterium | reverse complement strand
CGACGCCCTGTCCGCCTTCGTGGATCAGTGAGATTATTTCGTAACCGTCGATCGGGCCGGGCTTCGTCTCGGGAAACGTCAGTTTGAGGCTTGCGGGCTGGTCCGGTCGATCGGCGGGCGACGACAGGGTGAAATCCAGTGGATCAGAGTCGCTCCGCTCTGACGTCGACCGCCGGGCGAGTATCACGTTCTTGCACTTCTCGCACTGAGTCAAATGTGCTTCGGCGCGTCGTAATTCCGAAGGCGGGAGGGTGCGATCCAAGAGTGCTCGGATCTCGCTTTGGGAAAGGCACCTGGGCATCGTTACGGGGCTACCGAGTGGAGCATTTCGCAGGAATCTCCGTCGCTCGCGCGTTTTGGTTCTGGGGCTCCGTTCGCGACGACGGGTGCGCTATGCCCATCGTCTTCCGACCTGCCGAGCGCCATTCTACGTGCGGACCGCGTCGGTGGCGAGTGGGTGACCTGGCTGGGGATGCACCCGTCGCGGCGAGGAATGAGCGGGGGCGGAGCGACGTTGCGAAATATGTCGCTATAATGCGGAGTTACGTAGGGGGGCCCGAGGGTCCGATTGCGGACGATCGCGGGTTCCTGGGCCGGGCTGGAGTCCGGGAAGGTGATTACGAAATAGCGATAAGGAGTGTCGGTCATGAGACCCATTTACCCTGGTCATTTCCTGCTGGCCTCGTTGGCTGTTGCCGTGTGTTCGGGTGGTTTGCTGGCGGAGGCGCTTGAGTATGATCTGAAGGATCCTAAGGGGGTCCACAACGTCGCGTTTGTCGCGGACTCGACACTGGAGCCGATCATGGGGTTGGCTTCGGGGATCAGCGGGACGCTGCAATTCGATCCGAAGAAGCCGAAGGAGACGACGGGTCGGGTGGTGGTCGAGGCGTCGAGTTTGCATATCGAACACAGCGGGATGAAGCGATTCCTACACGGTGAGCAGTGGTTGGACGTGGAGGAGCATCCGACGATCGAGTTTTCGTTCACGTCGATCAAGAAGTCGAAGAAAGCGGGGAAGGGTCGGTTCGAGTTGAAGGCTGTCGGTGAGTTCACGTGCAAGGGCAAGACGAAGGAGATTACGGTGCCTGTTGTGATTACGCACTTGCCAGGGAAGCTGGGTGATCGGCAGCGGGGGGCGGACGGGGATTTGGTGGTATTGCGCAGCGCGTTTTCGATCAGTCGGAAGGATTACGGGATCAAGCCTGAGATGGGGTCGGACGTCGTGGCGGATGAGATCGAGGTTCGTGTGGCGTTGGTCGGGGGACATCCGCACGCGTCATGATGGTACCGAGCGTGGGTATGTCGTGCGGCGGGTTTTTCCGAATCGCTCCCCTTCGGGTCACCGCTAAACTGGCGGGGGTTGTCACGTGGGGGGTTTGTGTCGGTGTCGCGGTCGCGTCTGGCGGCGGGGACGGCGGGCGGCTGATTGTCTTTGTGCAACCAGATTCGTCTGAGGTGTCGCGGAGCTTCGCTCGGGAATACCTGCCGCGGATAGAGGAGGTTGCGCGTGCGCTTGGGGTGCCGGTGCGGGTTGTCGACGCTCGCGCCGGAGCGCCGGCGGAGGTGAGGATCACGCCGTTAATCGTCTATCAGAACCACCGTGGGCGGTCGATTTTTCAGGGGCGGTACGCGAGCATCGAGCGCGTTCGCAACTTCATACGGACGTCGCGCGCGGTTCCGCAGAGGGAGGGTGCACACCTACGCCGGGACGTTCACGTTTTTCGGGACGGTCGCGCGACGGTTTTGGCGCCGGTGAAGATCGCGCCGGTGACCGGAACTCTGCCCGTGGACCACGATCACGAACGGTTTTCGGCGCTGGCGCGGAAGGCTGTCGAGGGGGCGTTCGCGAAGTTTGAACGAGCCGTTTCGGTGTCGGTGGGGCGTGCGGATCGGTTGTTCTACGTGGACTTCTACCCGTGGCGGTCTGAGGACGGGCAACTGTACCTTTCCGCTGCGCTGTTCTCACAATTTCATTGCAAGAAACCGGTGTTCGCGCGGACGAGCGATCCGTTTGTTGGTAGGTGGAAGGATCGCGCCGCGTTGTTCGGGCGAGCGGCGCTGGCGCTCGAGTCGGCGTTGCTTGAAGAGATGGCGAACTCGGACCGTGGAGATGGGTTTGACGCGGTGGGGTTGGGGGTCCCGGTGTTGACTTGGGAGGGGCTTGGTCTGGACCTGCCGGATCGGCCCGCCGGGGCGCGGGTGTCCACCGGGGCGGAGCGGCTGGGTTGCAAGTGGGTGGTTGAGGCGGGTGCGGGTGACGCGGCGCGGGTACAGTTTCGTTTTCCGTCGCCGCTGGACGGGTACGCGGGGGAGGCGCGGACGATCACCGGGCATGTTGGGTTCGGTCCGGACTTGCGGGCCGTGGGGGCGGGGGGGGCGTTCGAGGTTCGAACGACGTCGGTGACGATGGGTGATCCGGACATCGATGAAGCGATTCACGGGAGGACGTTTCTTGATGTCGAGCGGTTTCCAACATCGACGTTTGTGATCGAGCGGGTGACGAACGCCGCGGGCAAGCTCGCGTATGGCGAGCGCGTCAATCTGGATATGCACGGGGTATTTGCGATGCGTGGGGTGTCGATTCCGCTGACGGCGGCGGCTGTGTTCGAGGCGATTGTGGATGATCGCGGGGCGCCGCGATTGGTGATGCGGGCGGAGTTCGAGATCGGTTTGAAGCCATTCGGGTTGGAAGGTCCGGACGGGCCAAGTCCGCAGAAAGAAACTCTGGTGTTCGAGGTGAATTTGCTGCTGAAGCCGGCGTGATTGGATCCAGGCGGCGTGTTCGGATCAGTCGGACATCTCCGCGCAGTGTTCGATGGGGGCTGCGCCGCACTTGAGCGAGACATCTGAGATTGAGGTTTGTTCGAGGAATCGAGCGTAGGATTCGCGGACGGTTTTCCACTGGAAGTGTCCGGGGCAGGGGTCGTCGTCGTTGCAGAACTCATTTCCGAATGGGCAGGGTCGGCGGTCGGCGAGGGTGGGCTCGAATGGGGCGAGTATCTCCTTGAGGTAGATCGCCTGGGGCGGGCGGGCTAACCGGAATCCGCCGCCAATCCCGGGAGCGGACACGAGAACGCCGACACGGACGAGGTCACCGAGGATCTTGGAGAGGTACTTGTGGGGGATGTCGGCGTTGGTGGCGATGGTCTTGCCGGGTATCGGGCGCAACTTCTGATTCTCCGCGATGCAGATGAGGGCGCGGAGGGCATATTCGCTGGTCAATGAAATCATCGGATCGATCTCTTAGGTTCTTCGCATACCAAGGGTGTGGCCGTACTTGGCGGAAGGGGAGAATTCGTCCTTCCAGACGTCAGGTGCATTGGGTTCAGGCAGCTCGTCTGCCCGTGTTTTCGCGAGGGCGTCGTGCGAAGCACTGGCGGGCAAGCCGCCAGTGGCACCCGTCCGACACGATGCCAAGAACAATGGCCACGCCCTATACCAATGGAGGAACGTGGGTGTTGTCAAGGGGGTGGCGTGGAATGTCGAAGGACGGGCGATGAAAGAAAATGGATCAACGCTGGGGTCGCGGAGAGGCGGCGGATTGGATGGGAGCGGTGCCTGCGGGGGAAGTTTGGGGAGATTCCGCGTCGGGGTCGGGGCGACGATGACGCTGTCGATGAAACAGGGGCGGATGGTGGGGGTGTGGGCGAGCCAGGGGCG